>NZ_LWEZ01001072.1:0-219 GCF_001634945.1 Alcanivorax sp. HI0044 | reverse complement strand
GATTTATCCGATGCCCTTTTTGCTGCGGGAGTGTTGCCTTATTACCTGCATCAGCTGGATGCAGTGCAGGGAGCAGCNCATTTTGCCGTGCCCGATGCCATTGCCCGGGAGCTGCATGCGGACTTGCGTGCGCGCCTGCCGGGCTTTCTGGTGCCAAGGCTGACTCGGGAAGAGCCGGGAGAGCCCGCTAAAACGGTGCTGGCCGGTTAAGAGGCGCGG
>NZ_LWEZ01001071.1:0-328 GCF_001634945.1 Alcanivorax sp. HI0044 | reverse complement strand
AATGGGTCCAGAACGGTGGCGAACTGGTGGTGGAAGCCCGCCCGCTCCCGTCGCTTATCGAGGCATCCGATGCCAGTGACGCAGACTGGCAGGACAATGACCCACTGCTGTTCCCGCTCGGCATCACCGTCTGGGACTCCCCCGTGCCCAGCGAATCCATTGAAGAGGATCCGGTCCGGGATCTGATCATGGCCTTGCCCGTTTTTGTGGACAGCCCCTTGCAGTATTGCCTGCAAAGCGACAACGAGGAATTGCGTGAAGGTTGTGCACGGCTGGTCTGTGACGCACCACCGGAGCCCGCGCCTCTTGGGCTGCATGTGGGTGACAA
>NZ_LWEZ01001070.1:0-410 GCF_001634945.1 Alcanivorax sp. HI0044 | reverse complement strand
CAGCTTGAGGGACAGGTTGATGGCACTCGCATCCAGTGAGTAGAGAGGGTTCTTGAAGCGGAACTTATGGGAGCTGGGGCTATTTCTGCAGCGCTGGAGCAGCTTGTAGAACAGCGCTTCGTAGAGCTCCGCCGGCTGCTTCTCATTGAGCCTTGCCAAGGTAGAACGGGCAACGGGTTTGGCGCCAAGGTGGAAAAGCTTATGCTTTTGGCTCTCCAGGTTCGACTGGATATCGCGCAGGCTCTGACGGCCGGAAAGCTGAGACATGGCCATGCCAATGAATTGATCCCAGCGCGTGGCGGATCTCAGTTTTTGCCCGTTCTACCTTGGCAAGGCTCAATGAGAAGCAGCCGGCGGAGCTCTACGAAGCGCTGTTCTACAAGCTGCTCCAGCGCTGCAGAAATAGCCCC
>NZ_LWEZ01001069.1:0-9526 GCF_001634945.1 Alcanivorax sp. HI0044 | reverse complement strand
CGGATCCCACCAGCACACCGGCGTCGACGGCCCAGTGGGCACATTGGTATCCAGGTAAGTGGCCCCCATCGCACCATGCACATAGGGCGTTAGCGCCTTGCGGAAAAAGTGGTAAGTGCCGTTCACGTTCATGGTGGTCATTTCCAGGTCGCCACGGCCATCAAAGGCGCTGCCCCCGGCCACCGGCTGCGTGGTGGTTCGGAAATCCGTATCCACCCACTCCAGGGCAAACCCCAGCGACAGCTTTTCATCCAGGTTATAGGCCATATCGAAACCAAACCCGATATCATCATCCACCTTCGCTTTGGACCCACCATCCCCCGTGAATGACTGCCCCTCAAGGCCAATCACACGAAAACTGCCTTCCCAGCGCTCCGCCCGGTAGCTATTGGGGATTTCTGCCAACGCCGGCAGAGATAACAGACATGCCGTGCCTACCAACGCGATTCTTTTCATTCCTTGCCCCTGTGATCCATCTGGCTGTTCCCTGGCAGCATACCACCACCAAAGTGATTCGCGTAAACCGGCAACTAGTCAAACCGGCGCGACTTCGCTATACCTCGCCGCCCCACCCGCAAACGTCAGGCATTTGTGGGAATTCATGCTTGCATGATGAAGACGCTGGCCACGCGATACAAAGCCTGCCTGAACCGCATTGCCGCTTCATCGACACGATAAAAACAATCCTGGCCACGAAAATCTCATTGTGCCGCTCACGCTTCTTTTTCAAGGAAAATAAAAACCAAAAAAAAGCGAACCCGAAGGTTCGCTTTTCTGCTTTCACTATTGCATTTGGTTTAGAATCGATAACTCAACTGGGCACCGATAACATCAGCATCCAGCTCATAAGTGCCATTTAAAACCGCAGGAGCCCGAGAGGCATCAGCTCTGTTAATGTCTGCATCATCAACAAAAACATGGGCATAAGCGACATCGATCAACATATTTTCCATTGGCTCAAAACCGGCCCCTATTGTCGCCCAAACTTTCTCGGAATCCGGAGAAATTGCAGAACGATTATTGGTTCCTTGCGTAGACTCTTCCATCGCCACACCGAAGCGTAGAACAGTAGACTCACTCAGGCCATGACGCAGCCCCAGAGAGTAACGCGCGGTATTTTCCCAATCAAACGCTTCAACCGCAGGGTTCGGTAAGGGGGCCGGCCCCGCGTGGTCAATCACCAACTCATCCAGACTGCTCCATTCCATCCACTCGACACCCAGCAAAATCTGGGTGCGATCAGAAAGATCACCCGCATAGGAAAGCTGCAAAGACGCAGGCAATTCCACATCTGTGGAGCCAGAATGAGGACCTGCTATTGGGCCCGCCGTTTTGAAGGTGATATCCCCCTCAACTTCATAATCAATACTGGAACGGTACGCCACCCCGAAATGATTATTATCATCCGGGCTATACGTCAGCCCCAAATTCCAGCCATAAGCGTCATCATCACCTTCCAGACGAGTAGCGGCGTTTTCGATATCCGCATCCAATGTCTGGTAACTAACACCAATACCCACATTCAAATTATCGGTCAGCTGGATACCTAGTGAAGGGTTCAAATTAATGGTTTGAAGATCAGATTCCGTAGAATAAAAATCACCAGAGAACGGACCAACTGGAGACAAACCATTACCCCAGTTATCCTCATATTCCACCTTGGTGCCAAAAGGTGCCGTCACCGAAAAACCGAAAGTCATCGTTTCGCTTATCGGTACAGCCAGAAAACCACTGCCGATGAATGGCTCCACATCTTCCATATCACCTGGCCCATTGCTAAAACCTGTTGTAGAGGCGTCAGCCTCAAAATGGGTATCCACCCAAACTTGATGCACCGCCACCGACAATTCAGTCTTTTTCAAGCCAGCCAGTGTCGCCGGGTTGTACCATTGGTTGGAGGCATTCTCACTCAAAACGCCTGCACCCGCATACGCGGTACCCATCGCAGAGACGGATTGATACGACACACCAAAACCACTGGCCATGGTCTGGCCGGTAACCAGCCCCAGAGCGGAACCAATAAGTAACGCACCTGTTTTTTTCATTGCTGCTCTCCCTCTTCCTAAAATTATTAGCGTACACGCAAGATCATTCCTCGATCTGACTTCACTTATACACAACTTAGGCGAATAACAGCAAGACCCGTAAAATCCTCATACTTTCACACTAGAAACTGTCACTTTGTAAAATTACGCCCACAAAAAAAGGGCTGCCGAAGCAGCCCTTTTGTTTACCGTCCGGGTGGCATCAATCCGCCAGCACCGCCTTGGCAACAATGGTTTTCATGATCTCGTTGGTGCCACCGTAAATCCGCTGTACACGGGAGTCGGCGAACATACGGGCGATCGGGTATTCCCACATGTAGCCATAACCACCGTGCAGCTGCAGGCACTCGTCGATCACTTCGCACTGCAGGTCGGTAATGTAGTATTTGCCCGCCGCTGCGGTAGGAATATCCAGTTCTTTCTTCAGGTGCAGTTCCAGACAGCGGTCCACATAGGTGCGAGCCACTTCAAGCTTGGTGTGCATCTCGGCAATCTTGAACTGGGTGTTCTGGAAACCGGCGATCGGTTTACCGAAGGCCTTTCTTTCCTTCACGTATTCGATGGTGTGCGCCAGCGCAGACTCGGCCATGGCCAGACCACCAATGGAAATACCGAGACGCTCCTGGGGCAATTCCTTCATCAGGTAAATAAAGCCCATGCCTTCTTCACCCAGCAGGTTTTCTGCCGGTACGCGCACGTCCTGGAAAAACAGCTCGGAGGTGTCCTGGGCCTTCATGCCCACTTTCTTCAGGTTCTTGCCTTTCTCGAACCCCTCGGAATCGGTTTCCACCACAAACAGGCTGATGCCCTTGGCGCCTTTGGTGGGATCGGTTTTGGCCACTACAATCACGATGTCCGCATTCTGGCCATTGGTGATGAAGGTCTTGGAGCCGTTCAGCACGTAGTGATCGCCGTCTTTCACCGCGGTGGTTTTCACGCCTTGCAGGTCGGAGCCCGCGCCGGGCTCGGTCATGGCGATGGCTCCAATCATTTCACCGGTGACCATCTTCGGCAGGTATTTCTGTTTCAATACTTCAGAGCCATTGTTCTCAATGTAAGGCGCCACAATTTCTGTATGCAGCCCCCAGCCAATGCCGGTGAGGCCCAGTTTGGCAATCTCTTCACTGATCACCACGCTGTAGAGGAAATCAGCGCCGATACCGCCGTATTCTTCACTCACCATGGGGCACAGAAAACCCTGCTCGCCCGCTTTTAACCATACCTCTTTAGGCACAACGCCCTGCTGCTCCCATTCTTCATTGAAGGGAACGGCTTCGTTTTCCAGGAATTTGCGTACGGTATCGCGGAAGGTTTCGTGGTCAGAACTAAACAGCGTAC
This sequence comes from Alcanivorax sp. HI0044, assembly GCF_001634945.1. NCBI lineage: Bacteria > Pseudomonadati > Pseudomonadota > Gammaproteobacteria > Oceanospirillales > Alcanivoracaceae > Alcanivorax > Alcanivorax sp. HI0044. The sequence goes on along the minus strand of NZ_LWEZ01001069.1, from coordinate 6,143 downwards.
GGGGAATCATCATGCTCTCCGGCATCAGGTTATCGGGAGTGGCCCCAACGCCGGACTGGCAGGGGCACAGAATGCCCCATAATGTTCACTGTGGCGGTCATCGGGCAATGACCGAAACGCTCAGGCCCTTGCTCATCTGTGAAACCTGGCCAATGACGCTGTTGTCGGAAACGGATCAGGCCCGGTGTTCACGGCCCAGATATTCGGAGGATTGCATCTCTTGCAAGCGGGAACGGGTGCGCTCAAATTCGAAATCCAGCCGTCCACCGGCATAGATATCTTCGATGGGCACCTCGGCGGCGACCACCAGTTTGACGGCACGGTCGTAGAATTCATCCACCAGGTTGATAAAGCGCCGGGCCATGTCGTCCTTGCCTGCGCCCATCTGCTCCACATTGGCCAACAGCACAGTATGGAACTCCCGGGCAATTTCGATGTAATCAGTCTGGCTGCGCGGCCCATCGCACAGTTCCTTGAACTCAAACCAGACCACATCGTCCGCGCAGACGACGGTAGCAATTTTGCGGCCCTCAATCAGCACATTGCCACGATCCCGGTGGCGGGAGTGATCCGGCTCCAGGGCCTGGAATCGTTCCTGCAGAAAGGTATCAGCCCCTTTCCCCAGGGGGCAGTGATATAGCTCGGCCTGCTCCAGCAGACGCAGGCGGTAGTCATTGCCGCCGTCCACGTTCAGCACCTGGGTGTGCTCTTTCAGCAAATCAATGGCAGGGAGAAAACGGGCCCGTTGCAGGCCATCCTTGTACAGGCCATCCGGCTCGATATTGGAGGTGGCCACCAGGGTCACCCCATTGGCAAACAGCTCCTGCATCAAGCCAGCCAGTATCATGGCGTCGGTAATGTCGGTGACAAAGAATTCATCAAAACACAGCACCCGGGCCTGACTGGCAAATTTGCGGGCGATGCTGATCAGCGGATTTTTTTCGCCCTGGCGTTCACGCATTTCCCGGTGCACTTTCTGCATAAAACGGTGAAAGTGCATGCGGCGCTTTTCCTTGAACGGCAGAGTCTGGAAAAACACATCCATCAGGTAGGTTTTGCCACGGCCCACGCCACCCCACATATACAGACCCATCTGCGGGCGGGGCTTGCGGAAGCGCCCGAACAAACCGCCTGACGATGGCTCTGCCAGCAAACGATGGTAGAGGTCGTCCAGCGCCGCGACGGCCCGCTCCTGGGCCGGGTCCTGGAAAAAGTCATCGCGCTGAAGGTCGGCCTTGTATTGCTCAAGAGGGGTCATGGGTCGCGGACCTGCCACTATGTAGTTGAAACCGGCTCAGGGCCTGAAACAGGCCCGGCAAGGGCGGGCCAATGTAGCGCCGGGGCCGCCAGCTGACAACCATCCGGGGAAAATCCACTCGCAGGGCAAAGCTAGCCGGGCAGGTGGCTGGCCGCAACCTCCTTCAGGTCCACCAGCTTGCCGTGGAAAAAATGGCCGCAATCCGGGAAACGGACCAGATCGGGGGCAAGGGATGTTTGCTCTGCCCAGCGAAACACCTGCTCCGCCGGCACCACTTCATCGTCCTCACCCTGCACCACGGTCACCGGACAGCCGGTATTTTCAATCTCGTCAAACGGGTAATGGTGCACTGGCGGCGCCACCAGCAGCAGTTCCCGGGCGGGCATACCGTTGGCCGTGAGAATTTCCGCCCCGCGCGCCGCCACAAAACTGCCAAAGGAAAACCCCGACAACCACAGCGGCAATTGCGGATACTGGTGTGTCAGCCAACTGTGGATAGCCAGCAGATCCTCGGTTTCGCCGATGCCATCACTATAGGCCCCCTGGCTTTCACCCACACCCCGGAAATTGAAGCGCACCACCACGGCCCCTTTATCCCGGGCCAGCCGAGCCAGGGTTGTCACCACCTTGTTGTCCATGGTGCCACCAAACAGGGGGTGGGGGTGGCAAACAATGGCCACAAACGGCGGCGTATCACTACCCTGTTCCACGACGACCTCCAGCTGCCCGGCTGGACCGGATAAGGTTTGCCGTTGTGCTGCCATTTTCTACTCCTATCGCATCCTGTTACGCCTTTCACCCTTGGCGGCTGAGCAGCTCTGTGCTGCAATAGCCTCAGCGTTATCGCCAGCGTCTTGGCGATACCTTACAGGAGTATGCCATGGATATGCTGACAACTGGGGTGCTGTGCTTTGCTGCCGGCGTGGTGGTAGGTGCAGGACTGCTTTTCTGGTTGTTACCGGCACGGCGGCAAGCCGGCCAACTGATTCGTGACCGTGACGAGGCCCGTCAGGCACTGAATCATTATCGGGACAAGGTAGACGATCATTTTCTGCAGACCGCTGATCTGGTCAACGATATGACCCAGGCGTATCGCTCCGTGCATGAGCATTTGTCCAAGGGCGCCCAGGTACTCTGCTCTGAAGTGGGCCGCAAACGGGCCGTGGCCAAATCCCTGGATTCCGCACCGGACAAGGAGAATAGCGAACCCATGGCGCCACCACTGGATTATGCCCCCAGCGCCAAGGGCACGCTCTCGGAAGACTTTGGCCTGCAGCAAAAACCCACCGGCCCCTTTGCGCCAGTGGACGTGGCCGATAACCCGATCCCCGACACCGTGGTCGAGCCGCCCCGGGATTATGCCGAGGGAGATGACGACGCCGCAGATGACAAGAAACCCGGCTGATGGCCGAGCAACCATAAAAAAGCCCGCTGATGCGGTAATACCGTTCACTTAAGGTTCTGTGCCAGACCTGAAGCCTTCGCGATGTAAACATCGCTCCCCCCCTCAAACTTCGGGATTGGTGGGAAGTCATGCTCGCATGACGAAGATGTTCGCGCAGCGCTGCTTCCCCTAAGTGAACAGCATTGCGCTGATGCGGGCTTTTTTATGGTTCATCACATCTTGGCGTGAATAACACGTTTCTCGCCGTTTGACTGGCTTATCGTGAACACTCCGCACTTTGCCAAACGCTCGACGCCGGATGCCTGACGTCAAACCCCATGGCCTGGGCGGCCTTTCAAGGCTTGTGGCAAAACCCTATGAATCAAACAGGGTAGCCACCCGCATGGGCACCGGCGCGTCTTCCACTTCAATCTCCGCCGGCAAGTTACCCGCCGGATCGCCGTCTGCCTGAATCGGCTCTTCACCGTTCTCACAGCGGATATACACCCGCTGGGCTCGCAGGCTGGCCACGCCATCCATCCGCTCCATGCGCCCGAACAACAGGGCAACCAGGCAACGCAGTAAAAACCGCACGCCGGGCTTCTGGAATAACAGCACCTGCACCTGTGGGCGCAGGATATTGGCCTCGTTACTCAACACGAAGCTGCCACCGTAATGGCGGCCATTGGTGATAATGGCGGAGAAACAATCCAGTGGCCGGCCATCCACCTCCACCCGATAGTGGCGCTGACCATAACGGCCAACCTGGCCAAGCATGGATAGCACATAAGCCAGTTTGCCGAAACGCTCCTTGATGCCCAGGTTGACCCCGTTGACCACCCAGGCGTCATAGCCAATGCCGCACATCATGATAAACCGCCGGCCATTCAGGCGGGCCGGCGTCACAGACACGCTTTTGCCCTTCACTACCACCTGCGCGGCCTGCTCCGGTTTTTTCGGCAACCCCAGCTCTTTGGCCAGTACATTCGCGGTGCCGGTGGCAAACACGCCCAGCGCCACGCCGCCAGCCAAGCCGTTGAGCACTTCGTTGGTAGTGCCATCTCCGCCCACGGCGACGACACAATCGCCTTGGTCCGAGAGCCCATTGAGGTAGTTCGTAGCGTCGTTGGGGCCTTTGGTGTAATACAGGCGCACGCTGGCTCCCTGGCGCTCCAGCTCAGCCACAAAACGGCAGAGCAACGCCTCCCGACCGCCACCGGCAGTCGGGTTGTAAATCACAGTGACTTTCATCAGACAGGAAACCCTCGTACTACTCCCGGTTCAGGCCGGGTTATCGATATCAATAAAGGTATGCTCAATGCCGTAATGATCGCTGAGCCACTGGCCCAGCGCCATGGCGCCATAACGCTCGGTGGCATGGTGGCCACAGGCGAAATAGTGCATGCCGGTTTCCCGGGCAAAATGGGTGGTCGGTTCGGAAATTTCGCCGCTCAGGTAGGCATCCACGCCTTTGGCCTGGGCCTTTTCGATAAAGCCCTGGGCCCCGCCGGTACACCAGCCGACCGTTTCAATTTCGTCGCCGGGATCGCCGATATGCAAGGGCGTCCGGCCCAATACCGCTTCCACATGGGCGGCGAATTCTGACGCACTCATGGGGCTGTCCAGTCGCCCCACATTGCCGATGGGCCGGGGCGAATCATCCAGCCCGCCTTCGGTGGTCAGGCCCAGACGAAGCGCCAACTGGGCATTATTGCCCAGTGTGGGGTGAGCATCCAGCGGCAGGTGATAGGCAAACAAGTTGATGTCATGGCGCAACAGAGTCTGCAGCCGTTGCTTCTTCATGCCCCGGATCTGCTGGCTTTCCCCTTTCCAGAAATAGCCGTGGTGGACCAGAATGGCATCGGCTTCTTCCACGATGGCCGCGTCAATCAAGGCCTGACAGGCCGTCACGCCGGACACCACCCGATGAATCTGCTCGCGGCCTTCCACCTGCAAACCATTGGGGCAGTAATCCTGAAACCGGTCCGTGGCCAGTTCCTGGTCGAGCAGAGACAACATGTAATCGCGCTTGAGCATGGCACCTTCCGGCAGGTCGGACATGATGAATGTGGTCGCAAAACCCGTGAAGGCTGATCTCTGCGCCAACCCTGCCACTCGCCAGAGTGATGTACCCTAGGCGCGTAATCGTTGCAACGCGGGCCTTCGCAGGGCGTTGCCGAGAGCATGGCAATGGCTGGCGTGCGACCATTTGCCACAGCCAACCGGTGGTAGCAATCACCATTCACAGGTTCTACTATTGCGCGCAGTTTACCTATCAGACCCCTCACTTGTCTCGCCAGAGGCCCTTCACCAGGCTCTGACGAAAAAGGGGAACCGCATAAACGGGGGCATTACCGGTGATCAAACTGCTTCGTTTTCTGGCCGGCCCGGTGATTACCGGCCTGGCCGTCGGCCTTGTCGCCCTGTGGTGGTACCAGTGGGGCCCCAACGCTGAGCCCGCACAGCATGACACCGGCGTCGCCAGCTATGCCGGCGCGGTAAACCATGCGGCCCCAGCGGTGGTGAACATCTACACCACCCAGATCATCACCAACGAGGACGTGGCCGAAGACCCGCTGTTCAACCGCTTTATGGAACAACCCCGCCGTGAACGCGCCCTGAGCAGCCTGGGCTCCGGGGTAATTGTCGACGACGGCGGCTATGTGCTGACCAGTTATCACGTCATCCGCGATGCGGATGAAATTCTGGTGGCCCTGCGTGATGGCCGGGACGCCCCCGCCCGGGTGGTGGGCACGGACCCGGAAACCGACCTGGCACTGCTGCATGTTGCCCTGGAAGATTTACCCGAAGTCGAGCTGAACGGTAACGGCCCGGTGCAGGTGGGCGATGTGGTGCTCGCCATCGGCAACCCGCTGGGTGTGGGTCAGACAGTATCCATGGGCATCGTCAGTGCCACCGGCCGCAGCCACCTGGGCATCGCCACCTTTGAGAACTTTATCCAGACCGACGCGGCCATTAACCGGGGCAACTCCGGCGGCGCGCTGATTGATACCCGCGGCCACCTGATCGGCATCAACACCGCCATCCTGTCTGCGGACGGCAGCTGGCAAGGCATCGGCTTCGCCACCCCCGCCTCCATTGCCAAGGAAGTGATGAGTGACCTGATCGAGCATGGCCGGGTGATTCGTGGCTACCTGGGCGTCACCGTGCAAGACATGACTCCGTCACTGGCGGACACCTTTGGCATGGAAGACGTACGCGGAGGCGTGGTCACAGAAGTGGTGGTCGACAGCCCTGCCCATAAAGGCGGCCTCCAGCCCGGCGACGTGCTGGTGGGAATCGACGGCGACGTGATGGCCGACGGCTACGAAGCCATGAACCGCATCGCCGGCATGAAGCCTGATGACAAGGTGACCCTGGAAGTGATCCGCAACCGTCAGCCCCTGTCCGTGGACGTGGTCATCGGCACCCGTCCTCCAGCGGAGACGGAGTGATGCAATTAATAGTTAATAATGAATAATTAATAGTGCGCGAGACAGG
>NZ_LWEZ01001068.1:0-608 GCF_001634945.1 Alcanivorax sp. HI0044 | reverse complement strand
GCCGTCATCGACGCCACCGGGCTGGATAAGCGACTGATCGCCCTGGTGGAACTGCGGGCATCACAGATCAACGGCTGCGCCTTTTGCATGCACATGCACGCCGCCCAAGCACGTAAACTGGGGGAGGACAACGCACGCATAGATACTGTCGCTGGCTGGCGCGATACCGACTGGTTCAGCGAACGAGAGCAAGCAGCCCTGGGCTGGACCGAATACCTGACCCGCCTCAGCCAGGGCGGCGATGGTGACGCCGCCTATGCAGCTCTGGCGGAACACTTCAGCGAAAAAGAACGCAGTGACCTGAGCTACGTGATCGGCGTTATCAATATGTGGAACCGTTTCAGCGTCGGCTTCCAGACGCACCCGGAGTAACAACGGTTTTCACTGCCACAGGCCCATGGCATGCTTCGAATCATATTCGATCCGGAGCCTGCCATGCGCACTGTCATTATCACCATGCTATCCAGCCTTGCCCTCAGCGCCTGCGCGGACACCACCGCCACCCTGGAGCCACAGACCGACAACAGCATTACCGCCACCGCAATCACCGGTGGCCTGCATCACCCCTGGTCACTGGCGTTTGTCTCAGACAACGAATGGCTGATTAC
>NZ_LWEZ01001067.1:0-288 GCF_001634945.1 Alcanivorax sp. HI0044 | reverse complement strand
CGAAAACCATCCACATTAAGTTTGGTGACTTCATCTTCAGATAAGTCTTGAAACCGCCAAGGTTATCAAACGCCTTATAGCAGACAGTCAGAGCGATAACCGCATCCACTAAGTAGTAATTCGCCTGAATACTATAGAGGGTGGCAAACACCAGAGTAATCGAGTGGCCAATGGAAAACGCGGTTATAAAACGAACAATGTCACTGAAGCGGGTCAGAAAGAACACCACGCCGAACAGAAACAGTAAATGGTCATAGCCTGTGACCATGTGCATCGCTCCAAGCTCAA
>NZ_LWEZ01001066.1:0-222 GCF_001634945.1 Alcanivorax sp. HI0044 | reverse complement strand
TGTTGTTTTGAACGGCGTTTGATACTCAATAAATAGCCAATGCTGGCTTGGGTAGATCTCACTTGCATCAATGTCGAGAAAAACGGGCCAAAGAAATATCTTTAGCCCCTAAGTACCTGATCAGAGTGCGATGCGCGCTCCAATCACAGCAAACCAATCTGCTGTACTGCCGCCGTCCGCTTCGGCAAAGTCGGCACTATCGCCGTATTTGCGCTCATGCAC
>NZ_LWEZ01001065.1:0-587 GCF_001634945.1 Alcanivorax sp. HI0044 | reverse complement strand
GGAAGCCTCCCTCAAGATGAGATCTCCCTGGGAACTTGATTCCCCTGAAGGGCCGTTGAAGACCACAACGTTGATAGGCTGGGTGTGGAAGCGTTGTAAGGCGTGAAGCTAACCAGTACTAATTGCCCGTGAGGCTTGACTATATAACACCAAAGCAGTTACTCGGCACATCAAGCCAGGTAACGCAAAGATACGGTGTGAGAGATACTAACCTTGCAGTTGAATAGCAAACTTCTCGTTACCCAATTTGGCTTTGCCGGTGAGCAAGCAGTTCTACTTCGGTAGAGAACACCGGTAAGGCAACCTATTTGGTCATCCTGATTATTCAGGACAACCAAACCAGTTTGCCTGACGACCATAGAATGTTGGAACCACCTGATCCCATGCCGAACTCAGAAGTGAAACGACATATCGCCGATGGTAGTGTGGGGCTTCCCCATGTGAGAGTAGGTCATCGTCAGGCTCTTAAACCAAACAAAANACCCCCGCCACGAAAGTGACGGGGGTTTTTTGTTTGGTTTAAGATACGGTGAACTCCTCTCCCTACCTCGCGGCGAAGCCGCCATCCCCTCAAGGAGGACCGAGGT
>NZ_LWEZ01001064.1:0-376 GCF_001634945.1 Alcanivorax sp. HI0044 | reverse complement strand
GATACAGAATATTGGCGCCGTTTACGCCGTGAAGCATCATGTTCATGCTGGAGACGCGCAGCATGGTGGTGTCGAAGTCGAAGCCCCAGAACATCTGTTTATTGATGTGTTCCCGGTAGGGGTCCAACAGGTCGCCGGTGTAGTGCTTGTTGCCCTCCTCGTCTTCGAAGGTACCGGCATCGCTGGAATGCACCCGGTTGAGGTATTCCATGGTGCGGGTTCCTGGCCCGCACCATGGAATACCTCAACCGGGTGCATTCCAGCGATGCCGGTACCTTCGAAGACGAGGAGGGCAACAAGCACTACACCGGCGACCTGTTGGACCCCTACCGGGAACACATCAATAAACAGATGTTCTGGGGCTTCGACTTCGACA
>NZ_LWEZ01001063.1:0-23733 GCF_001634945.1 Alcanivorax sp. HI0044 | reverse complement strand
ATGGCCGGGCTGAACAGGGTGGCAATGGCATCCCCTTTTTCCATGTGCTGGCCAAGCGTGGCACTGCGAGACTGCACCTGGGAATCGATACGCACCGGCACCACCCAGGTGCGGTACTGGTTGCTGATAATTTCCGCCGGCACGGTCAGGGTCCGGGTAGCGTCGGCATCAGGCTGCAGGGTAATGACCTGCAGGTTAAGCGTCTTTTGTTGTTCTGCGGTCAGCTCCAGTGCCGCTTCTTCACTATGGGACGCTGCGCTCCCAACCTCCTTCCCATGAGCGTGCTCATCATGGTCACCGCTATTATCCGGAGCAGCCTGTTGTGCATGCTGTTCGGCTTCGTTGCTTTCGTTGTGGGCATGGTCATGATTTTCATCCGCCCAGCCCGGGTTCGCCAGGGTTGCCAGCAAGAAGATGGCCAGAGGCGTCTTTTGAAATGTCATTTTCGGTTTCATAAAAAATTTTCCATTTTTTGTAGGAGCGCCGTTCAGGGCGCGAAGAAGTTGGCACCGCGTGTCGCAGAAACCATTCGCGCCTCAAGTGGCACTCCTACAGTAATTTTTCGCTTAATTTCTCGTTTCAAGCGGTGTTATTCGCTTCGCTCACCCTGCGGCTGTTACCTCGCAAGCTCGGTTCCTACAGAACAATCATTCGTTGGCCAACTGGTTCAGCCAGTCGTTGAGCTGGGCGCTTTCATAGAGCCACTGCACCCAGGCCTGCTGCATGGCATCGCGCAGGGCGATGCCAGCCAGCCGGGTATCGAGCCGCTGATTCAAGGCCTGCAGATAGTTCTGGGTGGTGAGTTCGCCCTGCTGCCAGACGCGCTTGAGCAAGGTGTCGCTGCGCGCCAGGCTATCGCCGGTGAGTTGTTGCCAGGTTTCCCAGCGCTCGCGCCGCTGCTGGTAATCGCTCAACGCTCCGTCCAGCCGGGCCTGAATGTCGTTGCGGGTTTTCTCCAGCAGTGCACGCCGCTCTTCACTGTCCGCCAGGGCAGCTTCATAGCCTGGCTTGCCGGTATTGAAGAACTTCAATGGCAGGCTGAAATCCACGCCCCACAAATTTTCGCCACCTTCCTGGCCCACGCGCAGGCCCAGGGTCGGGTCGGTGTTGCGTTGTTTGTCTGCCACCGATACCCCTCGCTCAGCCAGCGCCAGTTGCTGCTCGGCCAACTGCAAATCGAAGCTGGTGGGGAGCCGTTGCACGACACCATGGGTGAGTGACGGGGCCTGCCAACGGTCCGCCGCCGGCAAGGCCACCGCGGGTTGTTGGCTGGCCAGTTGCTGGCGCAATGTGGTGGCAGCACGGGTGGCGGCACTTTCCGCATCCGCCAGGGCCTGCTGGGCCTGCCCCAGTGACAGGTAGGCCAATTGCGCATCCACCTGCCCCACATCCCCCGCCTGTTCGCGGCGGCGAATCAGGTCGGTGAGATCGCGCAGCTGCTGTTCCTGCTCACGGGCGGCCGCCAATTGCTCGCGGGCGGCGGCATGGGCCACCAGCGCATTGAGGCTGTCCGCCAGCAGGCGGGCGCGGGCCTTGTCGCCACGCAGCTGCGCCAGCTGATCCCGTACGGCCACGGCATCACGGCGGGCGCGGGCCTTGCCGGACCAGTCCAGCGTCTGGCTGAGGCCCACGGTCTGGGTGATATCGAGGCTGTCTTCGTAGTCGATATTCAATGAAGGGTTATAAAGCGGCTGCGATAAAGCCCGGCTTTGCGCCAGCAACCGTTCCTGCTCCGCCTGGATGGCCCGGCTGGCCGGTAGCTGGCTGACCTGGCGCTGCACCCATTGCGCCCACTGCGCGGGCGAGGAAGAAGAATCGGCCGACGCGCTGGCATACGCGCACACGGCCAGTAACAGTGCGGCCATGCGCACTGGGGTCTGGATTCCCATGGGGAAACTCCTGATGTCTCAAAACGTTACGTCAAGAACAATGCCGACGCTCGCCACGGCGCACATTCACCGATGGACAAGGCAACAAAGTCGGGGAAACGAAGAAACGATCAGGCTATAGGAGGACGGAAAGGGTTATCGGCCGGGGCATCCGGCAGGAAGGGGCGCAACGCCATTTGACCTGCAGAGGGCGGGGCCAGGCGCAGCGGCTCACAATCGGTGGAGGCCATGAAACCATGGCATTGACAGCAATGGTCGCCGCCTTTGTCCAGCACATCCGCACTGACCAGATCCTGCTGGACCTGTTCCAGCGAGGCAGCTGCGCCACCATCGTGCCCGTGATGCATGGCATCCAGCACCAGTACATGAGTACTGATGACAAGCAGCAATGTGTAGACCAGTGCTTTCATGGGATGCCCGCTAACGAGGGAAGAGTCGCAACCTTGCGATACCCATAGACCGCCGTCAAGACAATCGGTTCCCCGTCACCTGTGGGTACGATCCGGTCATCCCGTTTTCCGAATCGGCATCGTATAGTGTCGGCTCCGTTTCGCCGGAATGAAAAAGGAAAACCATGAGCCACATTGACCAGATCAAAAACGACATTCTCGCCCACCCACTGCACCGGGCCTGCGAACTGGAACTGGTAAGCGCGGTGGATGGCCGCAGTGAAGTGCGTTTCCCGGTGAATGATTTCACCACCAACCCCCAGGGTGCCCTGCATGGCGGCATCGTTTATGCCTTGATGGATGTGGCCTGCTTTTTTGCGGCGGCCTCCAGACTGCCACCCGAGCAGCACGCGGTGACCATCGAAACCCATAGCAGCGTGCTGCGTGCCGCCAGCCGGGGCGAACAGGTCGTGATCCGCGCCCATGTGGACCGCCTGGGCCGAACCCTTGCTGCCATGCGGGCTGAAGCCTATGCCATAAACGCGCAGCAGCAGGAACGCCTGATCGCCACCGGATCGGTGACCAAAGCCATCGTGCAGATCACGTAGCCGTTTTTTTGCGCGTTTTCCCCGCGCTTTTCCCCACCATTGTGCGGTTTTCGTCCCTGCCGGATAAACGGCTATCCGGACGGCATGACCGGCTCCTTGCCGTTGCCCGAACCAATTGTCAGCCCCTATAGCGGGGCGTATCGTAAAACCTGATACCCGTGTGCCCACCCTTAGCGGAAAAGGGTGAGCACAATGTAGCACGCCGTGAATGAGGGACTCACCATGTATCAGGTCATGGTCGTGGACGATGAGGAATACATCCTCAAAGCCTTGAAGCGCACTATCAATACCTACACCGACTGGGAAGTGGAAACCTACCAGGACCCCCACGAAGCCCTGCGCCGGGCGCGCACTACCGTATTCGATGCGGTGATCACCGACTATATGATGCCGGAGATGAATGGCCTGGAACTGCTACAGGAACTGCGCGACCTGCAACCCGACACCATTCGTATTGTGCTGACCGGGGTGATCGACATCGAGACGGTCATGTCCGCGATCAACAAAGCCGGCGCATTCCGCTTTATCCCCAAACCCTGGGACGACGACCAGTTACTCGACAATATCCGCGAAGGCCTGAAGTTCCGCGATATTTTGCTGGAAAACCGTATTCTGGCGGAAACCGTGCGGGAACAACGCGAGACCCTGCGCAGCATGGGCTACGAAGGCTAGCCCTTTCAGCCCGACAAACAACAACTCACGGCGCGGCGCATGAATAGCTTGCTCGACAAAACGGACATCGGCTTTGGCATGGAAGCCCAGGGGCTGTTCCTGGTATCTTCCACGGTGATCCTGCTGATCATCATTTTCTTTCTGTACAAAACCTACCGCACCTCCATCAACGTGGAAGCCAAACTGGCCGAGTTTTCGTCGCTGACGAACAACCGCTTTGGCCGCAAGATGCACCTGATCGAGGTCAACGCAGACGAATACAAACTCAACAAGGCGCTGCTCGGCCCACTGGCGCGCATCATCGACGAGTACTGTGTGCTGACCACCGACCGCCACGGCACCATCACCTTTGCCAACGGCAAATTTCTGGCCCTCAGCGGTCATTCCTTTTCCCGCCTGATCGGACAGAACGAAAGTTTCAATCACCCCGACGATGATTCACTGCCAGTGATGCAGTGCGACCAGGCGCTATCCGGGGTGTGGAACGGGGAGGTTTGCAACCGCCATGCGGACGGCAGCCGTTACTGGATGAACATGTTCCTGTTCCCGCTTTCCTACATTTCCGATGAAGACGATGGCTATATTTATTTCGGTACTGATATCACTGATATCAAAACGGAAAACAACCAGCTGATGCAGGAAGTGAAGGACAAGAGCCAGAAATTGAATCAGGTGGAATCACTGCTTCTTCACTCGGAAAAAATGGCGTCACTGGGCACTATCTCGGCGGGCATTGCCCATGAAATCAACAACCCGATTGCCTTTGTGTCATCCAACCTGAACCGCAGCCGGGACTATCTTGGCACCATGGCGGGGATTATTCAGGGGCTACAAAAACGCATTAGCGAAGAAAAATTTCAGCAATTTCTTGACGCAGAAACCAACCTGAATGTGGATGCCCGCAAGCTGACCTTCATGATGGCGGACTACCCCGCCTTGATGGACGAAACCGACGAAGGCATCGAACGGATCAAGAAAATCATTCGCGACCTGAAACACTTTTCCCACAATCAGCCGGAAGCCTTTTCGCCAACGGATATCGCCACCTGTATGGCAATGTCTTTGAACCTGGCAAAGCATGAACTGAAAAACCGCATTACCGTGAGCCACTCACTGCCGGATTCCATGCCGTTGATTAACGGCTCGGAAAGCCAGCTGTCGCAGGTTTTCATGAATGTGTTCGTCAACGCCGCTCAGGCCATCGAAGGGAAAGGCAATATCACTATTGCCGGCCACTGCGATGAACAATGGTGCACCCTGACTATTACCGACGACGGCCCCGGCATTGCTGAAGATACTCTCAAACAGATTTTCGAACCCTTCTATACAACCAAACCGATCGGCCAGGGCACCGGACTTGGGCTGTCTATTTCCCACGACATCATCCAGCACCACGGCGGCACCATGACCGTGGAAAGCCAACTTGGCGCCGGCACCACCTTTACCATCCGGCTGCCGCTGAAGCAGACCGACCGGGCCGATGCAGCCTGATTTCGTTTACACCCTCACCACACCCGCCGGGGCGCAGCAACGCATCCCGATTACGCTGGTTGAGCAACACGGCACCATCGCTATCCCCGATACCTTTACCCCACCGGACTGGGCAGAACTGAGCTACCACCAGTGCAGCCACTGCCCACTGGACCCACGCGAGCACCGCTATTGCCCCGTCGCCCGCAACCTGGCCTATCTGTTACCCGATTGCGCCCTGGGGGATTCATTTCAGCCGGTGACGCTGGACGTACAAACATGGCAACGCAACTACCATCAGGACACCACCCTGCAGCGGGCTCTCAGCTCCCTGTTCGGGCTGATCTGCGCACTGAGTGACTGCCCGCATACGCGCTTCCTGCGCCCCATGGCCAGCTTTCACCTGCCGCTGAGCAGCGACACCGAAACCCTGGTACGCACCGCCAGCCTGTACCTGCTGCAACGCTACATCCGCAACCGCCAACAACCGGAACAGAGCATTTCCCTGGACGGCCTGAATGCGCGCTACGATGCACTCAATGAACTGAACCGTTGTTTTACCGGGAGGCTGCGCCAGCGCGGTGAGTCCGATGCGCCGATCAATGCGTTAGTGCTTTTGCATGTGACCGCGCGGGAAATGCACTGGAATCTGGAAGAAGAACTGGAGAGCCTGGCGGCGTTGTTTGCCGGGAGCGACAGTTAGATAAACGCCCAGGCGCCAGGATGTCGGATTACGCCGCTACGCGGCTAATCCGACCTACACGAAGCACAGCGTTTACAATAAAGCGGCGTAACCCGACACCAGCGAACGCAATCTCCCATTCAATCAGCCCCCCAACCAAAACCCACCGTTATTCTTCCGCGCCCAGATAGCGATTCACCACTGTGCGCCACTCCTGGGTCGGGAGAATTTCCAGCATGGCCTGATCCAGCCGCTCACGCAGGGGGCTGCCATTAGCCATGGCAAAGGCATAACTTTCTTCGCGAACCAGCGATGGCAACACCAACGCATTGGTGGTGCCACGCTCGCGCAACATATAACGCATCACAGGCGCATCGGAGACCAGGGCATCTACCTCGCCAATCATCACCGCGCGCAGTGCCTGCTGGTTATTCGGGTAAGGCACAAAGTTTGTACCCTGACCCGCCAGCCAATGGGCACCGCTGGTGCCGTCCACCGCCGCCACTTTTACCCGGGGCAAATCGGCCGCGCCATTGATACGCGACTGCAGCTCATTCAGCGTCACACTGGAGGCAATGGCGGCAGTGAAACCGGAAATGGTGATGATGCTGACAAACATCCAGATCAAGCCCACAACCCGGCCGCCGGCACTCACTGGCGCCTTGTCGCCGTACCCCACCGTGGTCATGGTCACCGCCGACCACCAAAAGCCGCTACCGATACCCTGGCTGGCAGAGCCACCGAACTGCTCTGGATTCTTGCGCCGCTCCAGCAACCAGATCAGCAATCCCACCAACAACAGCACTAACACCAGCGCCAGCACGGCTGACATAAACTTCCAGCTGAACAGGTTGCGCAGTGTCGCCACCCAACCACTCGCTTCATTGCGGGTGGCAATCCCCAGGCCCGCCCGAAACATGGGCTGGGTGAAATCCAGTCGCCGCTCACGGTCGGCGGTCACGCTAACCGCACCAATGGCCACATCCGCCTGGCCCTGCTCCACCGCCGCCAGCATTTCCGCCACCGACCCATAAGGCCGCAGGCGATACTCCAAGCCGGCCTTTTCCGCCACCTTCTCCCACAGTTCCACGCTGATGCCGTCCCAGCGATCTCCTTGCTGATAACTGAAAGGCGGCGACGCTTTCACCGCCACCGTTAACGGTGCGGCCTGCGCCGTTGAAACCAGCCCCCATAGGCAAACCAGTACCAGTGCGAGTATTCTGCCGTTCAATGTGTTGCTCCTTTTTCTTCCACTACCAACGCGGTAACCCATGCCCCAACGTCCGCGAGCATTGAGCCTGTTGCTGCTCATCAACTTATTCGTGCTCTCACCGCCAGGCAACGCCCACGGCATCCTGCCGGATGAAATCCCCATGGCCGCTGGCACGGCACTGCGCGAGCCCGGCGACCTGGAACCACAAACGGCGGTGCTCACGGATCACTGGGCGCCGCACTCACTGAGCTTTACTCAGGGACAGGCCGTGTTACTGACCCTGGATAATGCCAGCCCGGAGTGGCATTTGCTTGCCCTGGTCGATGATACGGCCCTGCGCGACCAGAGCCTGATCCACCGGCTGATGCCTGACCTGCGCAAGGACTACCCCAACACCCGCCTGAGCGAACCCGGCACCCGTGTGCAACTGCCCTGGCGTTTCGACAAACCCGGCGAGTATACCCTGCGTTGTTTACGTGCCGAGCACCAGCAACACAGCCCCGCATTAACGATTACCGTCCGAGCCATTGCCCCCCGATAGTGCTTCACCGGCCGAAGATCCATCGCCACACGCCGCAAACAATCAGGTCTGTTTTGTCGCAATTGCGTGATAAACCCAAAAAAAGCCCCGGCAAGTGCCAGGGCAAGGGGAAAACCGGAAACTGTCCGGCAACAGAGTCAGCGTTCGTTATGCTGTATCGGCATGCTCTTCTTTCACCCGGAACCAGGCCGCGTACAGCGCGGGCAGGAACAGCAGGGTCAGCGCGGTGGCCACAATCAGACCACCCATGATCGCCACTGCCATGGGGCCAAAAAAGACACTGCGCGATAACGGAATCATTGCCAGAACAGCGGTTAGCGCGGTCAACGCAATGGGCCGGAACCGGCGGACTGTGGATTCAATAATCGCATCCCAGGCAGTGAGCCCCTGTTCCATGTCCTGACCAATCTGGTCAACCAGAATCACAGCGTTACGCATGATCATGCCGGCCAGTGCGATCGTGCCCAGCATGGCGACAAACCCGAATGGTTTCTGGAACAACAGCAGGAAGAAGGTCACCCCGATCAGCCCCAGCGGCGCCGTGATAAAGACCATCACCGACAACGGGAAACTGCGCAGCTGCAACATCAGCAAGGTAATCACCACCAGAATGAACAGTGGCATCCCTGCGTTGACCGATTTCTGGCCCCGGGCCGATTCTTCCACCGTGCCACCCACCTGTAGCAGATAGCCCGGCGGCAGATCCGCCTGCACCTGGGACAAGGTGGGCATGATTTGCTGCATCAGCGTGGCTGGCAAAGCACCGTCTTTCACATCCGCCAGCACTGTCACCGTCGGCAAACGATCACGATGCCAGATGATGCCTTCTTCAAAGCCGGACTCCAGGTTCGCCACCTGGTTCAACGGCACGCTGCGGCCACTCGCTGTTTGTACCGCCAGGTTGCCCAGTAACCCCAGCGCGTGGCGTTCATGGTTGTCGCCTCGCACTTCCACATTGATCAGTTCGTTATCTTCCCGGTACTGGCTCACCGCCACACCGGAAAGCGATGACTGCAACGCCGTGGACAAATCCGAGGTGGTAATGCCCAGGGTTCGAGCGCGGTCCTGGTCTACTATCAGACGCACCACCTTGCTGGGCTCTTCCCAATCCAGGTGCACATTGGCAGTGTGCGCATTATCACGCACCTTTTCCGCTACCCTGCGCGCCAACTCCCGCACCTGGGAAATATGCTCACCGGACACACGCAGCTGAATCGGATAGCCCACAGGCGGACCATTCTCCAGTCGTGATACGCGGGTGCGCACCGCCGGAAATTCCCGCTCCAGGGTGTCCATTAACCATTCACGAACTTCCTCGCGCTCTTCCACGTTGCGGGTGAGCACCACAAACTGGGCCACACTGGCAGCCGGTAATTTCTGATCCAGTGATAGATAGAAACGGGGAGAACCGCTACCCATATAACCCACGTAATTTTCGATCATCTCGTTTTCGCCCAGCATAGCTTCCAGACGCAACGCTTTTTCCTGGGTCGCGGTCAGCGAGGCCCCCTCTTCCAACTTCATGTCCACCATCAGCTCAAGCCGGCCGGACGCCGGGAAGAATTGCTGAGGCACAAAACGGAATAGAAAAAGTGAGAACACGAAGATGCCCACGGTCAGCCCGATGACCGTTTTCCGGTAGCGCACACACCACTCAACCCAGCCACGGAAACGACGATAGAACGGCTTCTGGTAAGGATCGTGCACATCCCCACTGGCATCACGGCGTGCCAGACTGGGCAGCAACTTTTCACCCAAATACGGAACGAACACCACCGCCGCCACCCAGGATGCCAACAAGGCAATGGTGACCACCTGAAAGATGGAGCGGGTATATTCCCCGGTGCTTGATTCTGCAGTGGCAATGGGCAGAAAGCCTGCAGCGGTAATCAAGGTGCCGGTGAGCATGGGGAAGGCCGTACTGGTCCAGGCAAAGCCGGCCGCCTTGATACGGCTGAAACCCTGCTCCATTTTTATCGCCATCATTTCCACGGCGATAATGGCATCGTCCACCATCAGGCCCAGTGCCAACACCAGCGCACCCAGCGAAATCTTGTGCAGGCCGATGTCGAAATATTTCATCGAGGCAAAGGTCATCGCCAACACCAGCGGAATAGAGAACGCTACCACCAAGCCTGTGCGCCAACCCAGTGAAAAGAAACTCACCAGCAACACGATGGCCAGCGCCTCCATTAACACCTGCACAAATTCCCCCACACCGGCTTCTACTGCTGCCGGCTGGTCGGAAACCTTGCGCAGTTCCATGCCGATGGGCAGGTTTTCCTGCAATCTGGCGAACGTCTTGTCCAGGTTGTCACCCAATTTGAGAATATCGCCGCCGTCTTTCATGGAAACAGCAATCCCGATGGCATTCTCTCCCATGAATCGCATACGCGGCTGGGGCGGATCACTGAAACCACGATAAACGTTAGCGATGTCGCCAAGACGCAGGGTGCGGTTTTCCACCTGAATCGGAAAGTTGCGAATATCTTCCACGCTAGTGAATTCACCGGAGACCCTTAGACGTACGCGACTGCTCGGCGTTTCAAAAAAACCGGCATCGGCCACGGCGTTCTGCGACTGCAGTGCCTGCTGAACCGTCACCAACGGAATGCCCAGAGAGGCCAGTTTGGTATTGGCAATTTCTACCCAGATTTTTTCGTCCTGCAGACCGACCAGCTCCACCTTGCCCACGTCGTCCACCCGCTGCAGGGCCAGCTGCAAACGGTCGGCGTAGTCTTTCATGATGGCGTAATCAAAACCCTCGCCGGTAAGCGCATAGATGTTGCCGAAGGTGGTGCCAAATTCGTCGTTAAAAAAGGGACCACGTACGTCCTGGGGCAGGGTGTGGCGAATGTCGCCAATCTTCTTGCGTACCTGGTACCAGAGATCCTTGATGTCCTTGGAACGCATTTCATCCCGGGCCATGAACATGACCAATGACTGGCCGGGCCGGGAATAGGAGGTAATGCGTTCAAAGTCACCGGTCTCCATCAATTTCTTTTCCACCCGTTCGGTGATTTGCCGAGAGACTTCCTCGGCACTGGCACCGGGCCACAGGGTATTGATGGTCATCAGTTTGAAGGTAAAGGGCGGGTCTTCACTCTGGCCCAGGTTGGCATAGGAAATGGCCCCCATGGCACCGAGCAGAATCATGGCATAAAGCACCAGGGTGCGGTTCTTCAGCGCCCATTCGGAGAGGTTGAACGACATGGTCATACTCCCCTATTGATCCGCGTCTGCACTGGGCGCCGCATCGGCATCGCTGCCTGGCTCTGCGCTTGCGGCGTCAGCCTCTGCGGGCTCGGGCTGTACCGCCGCGACAGTCTGTTGCAAATCGAGCTGACGATTCTGACGATCCACCGGGATCACCGCCTGCCCTTCACGCAGCAGATGCGTGCCGGCGGTCACCACCCAATCCTGCGGCTGCAGACCGCTGAGCACCGGTACCACCTGCTCCTGGTACGGCCCCACTTCCACGGATGTTTTATGCAGGGTAAGCGCGTCCGGATTCACCACCCAGACGTAGGTTTCTCCCTCCTCGGCGGTGAGCGCAGACAGCGGGATACTGAGTACCCCGGCATTATCCCCACCGCTGACAAACACCCGGGCAGACTGACCCAGGTCCGCCCCGACATCCATATTCTCGAACGCCACACGGGCTTCAAATGTGCGCGAGCGAGGGTCCGCCGCAGGCGACAATTCCCGAATCTTGCCTTCGAATACCTGGCCGGGACGCGACCACAATTCAATGGCCACCGGCATGCCGATCTTGAAGCGCCCCACATCCTGCTCGGGCAGATCGATCCGCACTTCCCGGTCGCCATCGACCGCCAGCACAAACACTGCCTGCCCGGCAGCAACGACCTGGCCGGCCTCCGCCAGACGCTGGGCGATAACGCCGTCGCGGGGAGCCTTCAAGGAGGCATAGTCCGCCTGATTGCGAGCCACGTTCAGATTGGCCCGGGCCTGCCGCAATTGCGCCACGCTGGCGTCATAACGGCTTTCAAAGGAATCGAACTGGGAGCGGCTGATCACATTGCGCTCCATCAGCTCGCGGTATCGTTCCAGTTCGCTGCTGGCCAGCTTGTGGTCAGCCTGGGCAGAGGCCATTTGCGCCCGAGCCGCATCCAGGCGCAGGCTCACATCATCGGTATCCAGTTTGGCAAGTACCGTGCCTTCGCTGACCCGGTCCCCCACATCCACCAGCCGCTGACTGATTTTGCCGCCAATACGAAAACCCAGTTCCGGCTCATAACGGGCACGAATTTCCCCGGGAAACACATCTTGGCTGGCATCCGCCGACAAGGGCTGGGCCACCAGCGCCGGGCGGGCAGGTGCCTTGTCTTCCGGCTCAGAATCGGAACAACCCTGCAGGGCCAACGCCCCCGCCGCCATTCCCGTGACGATCAGCCCCGACAGCACTCTCGACAGCAATACAGAACGAAACATGACTGGCTCCCTCATTGACCCCACCTCTTTAGACGGATCCGCCCGGTAAGTTGGCGGATTGTGCCGGTCTTGGCTTGCCGGCATGCTATACTCGCCAGTATAGTAATTTTATTAAACTGAACCGTCCAGTATTGAAATATGACCGACTCTGCCTCTCCAGATCAGCCCAACCCACGCGGACGCCCCAAAGACCCGGCGAAACGCACCGCCATCCTTGAGGCAGCCAAAACGCTGTTCCTGTCACAGGGCTTTGTCGGCACCAGCATGGATGCCGTGGCGAAACAGGCTGGCGTTTCCAAACTCACGGTGTATAGCCATTTCAGTGACAAGGAAACGTTATTTTCGTCAGCCATTGAGGCGAAATGCCACAACCTGCTGCCCATGCCGATCTTCGAACTGGAGCCAGACCTGCCTATTCGCGCCACTCTGACCAAGATTGGCCTGGCGTTTCTCGAATTGATCCATACCGACGAAGTGATCGAGTTACAGCGACTGATGAGCAGCCTGGCTACACAGGACCCGGCCATGTCACGGCTGTTTTTTGAAGCAGGCCCCCAGCGTACCATCGCCGCCATGGAAAACCTGGTGCGCAACGGCAATAGCGCAGGGCGATTGCAGGCAGACAACCCCAAACAGGCGGCGGAGAATTTCTTCAGCCTGCTACAAGGCTGTGAGCATATGCGTGTCATTATTGGCTGTAACAAGCCAATGACGAGCCGTGAAGCGCAGCCCCATGCCGAACAAGTGGTAGATATGTTTTTGCGGGCTTACGGGAAGGGTGAGAAGTAACCGGATTTAGCGGCAGGACAAAATTGAAAGCAGCGGGGCCCTCGGCCCCGCCCTGAAAAGATCAAAAGGATTTTCTGACGCCCCTTCCTCTCCAACGCTAATTCAATACACGCTACGCCTGACTTTCACTTCTGCCGCATAAAGCAGTGCCCTGCCCCGACGCCGCTCACCCAGTTGCCACCAGATCACCCCAAGCCAGCGAATCGCCCGGCGATTCTCTGCATTGCAGGCCAGTGCTTGCTGGGCGATGCGTAACGCTCGCCCAAGCAAGCGCTGGCGATAGCTGGGGAACCGCTTGGCGGCCCGCACCAGGGTCGCAACATGGCCCAGCCCGTCGGCACTCACGGTGCGTTGCCGCGCTGGGCACTGTCGGCATTCGCCTGCACCTTGGCAGCGGCCTTGCCCGGCACCGCGAAGGCATACCAGTCCAGCTTGCGAGTCACCACCATCACAGCAGCCAGGGCAGCGAACAGCAGCAGGGCGCCCAGCAACAGGGCATAGTCTTCAGCCATGAGAATGCCGTAGATCAACCCCTGCACCAGCAGCAAGCTCAAGGCAAACGTCCAGCCGGCTTTGAGCGAGCGCATGGCTGCCATCAGGTAGATGCCTATCAATGCACAGCACGATAACGCGGCCACCAGGTAGGCCAGCAAAAAGTCGATATGCTCACTGAGTGCCACCAGCAAAAGGTAGAACATGGCCAGCGCCAGGCCCACCAACAGGTATTGCATGGCGTGCAACGGATACCGGCGCAGCACTTCAAAAAGGAAAAACGCCGCAAAGGTGAGCCCCACAATCAGGTAGCTGTATTTCAGCGCCCGCTCACTGGAGAGCAACCCTGTTACCGGCTGCACCAAGCGCACCCGCAATGCCTGACCGCTATCACCGCATGCCGCATCGCCGCGGGCACAATGGATCACACTGGCCGCCGCCAGGCTGTTGGTGCGCCACTGGCTGGTAAAGCCGTCATGGGTAATCTCACGTTCCACCGGCAACACCAGCCCTTCGAAGCTGGGGTGCGGCCAATCGGCGCGCAGCGCCATGCGCGTCTCCTTCGCCAACGGCAAGGCGCCGAGTGATTCTGTGCCGTTCAGATTCAATCGCACCTTTACCGTAAAGGCGCCGCTCAAATCGGTGGGCAGCGCCACCGCCACCGCATTGCCTCCCACCCCGTCCGGCAGCTGTTCGGTTTCCACCAGGGGCAGCGGCACATCGTTGACCAGAATTTGCGGACGCTCAACCAACCCGCGCAGGTCCTGAATCCGCAATAGCAGCAACGGTTTCTGTGAAGACACCACCTGTTCCGGCTGGCTCACTTGCTGCCAGTTAGCGGGAAACACAGCTTCAATATGCAGCAGACTCCGGTACACCGGCACGCCGTAAATACCGCGATAGCGCATTTCACTCTGCAGCTCGCCATCAATGCTCAGGGTATCCGGGATCTGGCTGTCCAGTACCTGCCGGTGTTCGATGGCGGTACAGGTTTCGCCGCTGCGGCAATCGCGCTTTTCCACCAGCTGTTTGCGGGTTCTGGGTACCACGATCAGTGGCCCACTGATCTGCTGTTCGCCACTGACCTGCCGGGTAATCTGGTGTTTGACGTGCATCGCTTCATTACTGCGGTCGGATATCTTTCCCTGGATCATTAACAGCGGCATGACCAGCACCAGCATTAGCCCGGCAATAGTGAACATTTTCAATAACAGGTTGGGTCGCATGGCTTCTCTCCCACAAATGACGCCCTCAGTGTGAGAAAACAGTGTGCGAAACCGATTTGAGGGTTTTGTGGGGATTGTGTGGGGGAAAGTGGTGACGAGTTGCGAGAAGCGAGTTTCGAAAACCCGGGCCATTTTTTTCTTCTCGCTTTTCGCTCTATCGCGCCGCCAACAATACTCCTGCGGGAAGAGGTCTATTCGGGGAGGATTAGCCTGGCCTGAACGCCTTCCGGGGTGTTTCCCACCTGCAGGCTGCCGCCGTGCAGACTGGCGATTTCGCTTACCATGGCCAGCCCCAGGCCTGAACTTCTTTCCTGACCCGGCGCCGGCAGGGAATAGAAACGCTCGGTGATGCGTTCAAGCGCATAGTCAGGAATCATGGGGCCAGTGTTGGTTACTGTGAGACAGGCTGCTTCAACATGCACCTCGATCGTGGTTTTCTCTTTGGCAAAACGCAGGGCGTTATCCAGCAGATTGAACAGCGCCAGCTTAAGGGTCTCCGCTTCCGCCAGCAGGGTACCTTCATTCACGGCCACCTCCTGCCGCTTTTCAGCCAGCAGCGAATAGCGGCTGTGTTGCCATTCCTGCACCAGAGCGGAAATTGCCACGGCACTTTTTCGATGCGGCAGGCTTTCCAGTTTTTCCAGCCTCGCCATGGCCAGCAACCGGTCCAGTAGATCACTCAACCTGATGCTTTCGTGTATCACATTATCCGTGAAACGGTGCAGGGCCGGATCGCGCACTTCCTCTGCCAGGATTTCCCCGGCACCACGAATCGCCGCCAACGGGCTTTTCATTTCATGGGTCAGCAGGGTCACGTTATCTTCCAGCTGTGCCCGTGCCTCCAGGCGTCGACGCATGGCGGTGACGGCATCCGCCAGGTCACGAATTTCATCACGGCCACGAAACACCGGTGGCGCCGGACGCTGGTCGTTGGCGACGGCCTCCGCATAGCGGCGCAAGTGGTTCACCCGGCGGCCAAGCCACCAGGACAACAGCCCACCCAGCAACAGGCACACCAGTAACGCCAGGCCGCCGTAGACCATGAGATAGCGCTCCGCCCGCTGCACAAACGGCTCGATGGCACGCCCGGGTTTACCCAGGCTGATAACACCGATAAGGCTGCCGTCATGGCGAATGGGGGCAGCCACGTACATCACCGAGGTGGATGGATCCTGTGGATCGCTGCGGGTGGTCCGCGCGCCGTAGCGGCCCTGCAAGGTCAGGTGTACATCGTTCCAGCGAGAAAAATCCTTGCCCTCATCCCGGCCACGGGAATCGAATAGCACCGTGCCGGTGGGGCCGGTGATATACACATGAGTGTGGATGCGCGTTTTCTTCAAGCCCCAGATATCCGCATCCGGGGTGCGCCCGGCGTAACGGTTAAGCGCATCCCGCAGCGCCGGCGTGATCACGATTTCCCCGTTAGCCGCATCGCTGGCGACAATTTCCGCCAGCAGATTGGCGGCATCCACCAGGGTTTCTTCCGCCGATTGGCGCACCAGCGGCTTAGCCTGGCCAAATACCAGATCCAGCACGAACCAGCCCACCAGACCCAGGATAAGAAAATAAAAGATCAGCAGGCGTTGACCGAGCTTCATGGCATTTCCAGCACGTAACCGATACCTCGCCGGGTGGCGATAAGCTGATCGCCGCCCAGCGGACGCAATTTCGCCCGCAGGGTCTTGATATGAGTATCCACGCTGCGCTCGAAGCTGTCTTCATCGCTATCGCAGATATCCAGCAGGTGGCTACGGCTGAACACCTGCCCGGGGCGCTGCACCATGGCCGCCAGAATGCGGTATTCCGAACGCGTCAGTGTCAGCGGTTTGCAACGAAAAGAAATACGAAACCCGGCTTCATCCACCTGCCAGGGCGATTCGTCAACGGCGTGAGCGGGCGCCGGTGACGTGGGCACGATGCGTTTGAGAATGGCACGAATACGAGCCACCACTTCACGGGGGCTGAACGGCTTGGTGACATAATCGTCGCCACCCAGTTCCAGCCCCAAAATGCGGTCCACTTCATCCTGGCGGGCTGTGAGAAAAAGCACCGGCAGTTCGCTGCGCTGGCGCAGCTGCTTGAGCACCTCGAAGCCATTGATATCCGGCAGCCCCACATCCAGCACAACAACGTCGAAAGGCTGGGCACTAACAGTATCCAGCGCATCCTGCCCCAGCGTCACATGGGTCACGGCGAAATGCTCACGCTCCAGCGCAAACACCAGCGGCTCGGCAATACGCGGTTCATCTTCTACGATCAGTACAGCGGGCACTTGAAATCTTCCTGGCCAGTAACCATGGCATGATAACCAGACCACGAGAGCGTTCCCATGCCAGGAGGCGTTTATGTTGGAACTGATCGACAATCTGCCCGGAGACACCGTGGGGGTCAGCGCCCACGGCGAACTCACCGCCGAGGACTACCGCAAGGTGCTGGTGCCTGCCATCGAAGGGGCACTAAGCCAGCACGAGCACATTAATGTGCTCTACGAAATTGGCCCGACTTTCGACGCATTTTCTGCCGGCGCCATGTTGCAGGACGCCTTGGTCGGCTTGCGCCACCCACTGAGCTGGAAGCGCATTGCGGTGGTCACCAGCCACGACTGGATCAGCAACACCGTCCAGCAGGCCAGCGCGCTGATTCCCGGTGACGTCCGGGTATTTGAATGGGCAGAACAAAAAGATGCGCTAAGCTGGTTGGCGAGCTAAAGGCAGCTACGAGCTACGAGCTGCCAGCGGCGAGGAAAAGCGGAAAAGCCAAGTCCCATGAGTACAAGGTTTTGATCTTTCTCGCAGCTCATCACTCGAAGTTCGCAGCTGCCTTTACCCCGCCTGCCGCAAACTCAATTTCAACGCATCCAGCAGATCCCGGCCGGCGCTGTGCAGCTCTCTGATGTCCTTCAGAAAGAAAGTTTTCTTCACCCGTGTTTGCACCACCAACACTCCGTAGAGCACGCCGTCGTATTCCAGCGGAATGCCCAGATAACTGCGAAAATGCTCTTCATCGGAACCGGGTACATAGAAGTAATCCATATGCGCCTGGATATCCCGGGCCGCCACGGCGCTGCGGCTGCGCGCCACCTTGCCGGAAGAACCTGCTCATGATCTATACGCAGCCGCGCCGGAGTTCATTTTGTTGTCAGCCCGTGATTACGAGTGTGCCGTGTAGCCATTCTACATAAACAAGAGTAATCACGGACTGACGGCAAAAGGTGCCCGGCCCTTCGGGTTGCCGCTAAAAATGGCGCCATTCTGCGTTGCGAACCTTGAACTTGACCCATCAGGCCCTGCGGTCCGCGCCTTGCCTGGCACCATTTTTAGCGGCAACACGGTTGCGTATAGACCATGAACAGGTTCTCACCCCCTGGCTGTACGTCAGGGTGGCTCCCAACACTTGCTGATTAAGGCCACTGGTAGCGACGATCTCCAGGCACTGCTGCTGACCATCAGCCTGATACAGGCTGCAGACCTGCACGTTGAGCTTGTTTCTCACTGCATCCACGCGGGCATGCATGAAATTCGGGGGCAAGGGCACGCAATTACCTCTCTATAGGCCCGCGTTAATGCGGGCCTCCCCTCCCTTTCAATATCCGTGCCTGTTTGGCGCGCCTCAGGCAGATCACCACCACATGCTTTACACTGTACGCGTTACCTTTGCCGTGGAGCCCTGCGTTGGCCAAAAAAGCAAAAACCGAGGCCGAGATCGCGCACTTTCGTGAATCCGTGTGCGAGGCGGCTACTCGTCTGTTCATCGAACGTGGCCCCCAGAATGTGACCATGCGTCAGATCGCCAGCGAAGTGGGGGTGAGCCCGATGACGCCCTACCGCTATTTCCGCGACAAGGATGACATTCTGGCCACCGTCCGCGCCGCCGCCTTCAACCGCTTTGCTGCCACACTGGAAACCGCCGTGGCCAGCGCCCCCGACGCCCGCAGTAAAGGCCGCGCCGTGGGTGATGCCTACGTGGGGTTTGCCAAGTCGCACCCCGCTGCCTACCAGCTGATTTTCTCCTTTTCCCAGCCCGACGAAGACCGTTACCCGGAACTGCAGGCCGCCAATGGCCGTGCCCAGGAAACCATGGTGGGCTATGTGCGCGAGATGATTGAGGCTGGCCTGCTCAAGGGCGATGCCCAGCTGATCGGCTATATGTTCTGGGCCAACCTCCATGGCATCGTGGTGCTGGAACTGGCCAGCGGCCTGCGCGGCATGGACGGCGACACCCTGCGCGAGAAGATCATGCGCACCCTCTACGCCGGCATGCAGGTCACCCCGCCCACTCTGGATTCCTGACCAATCCGCTCAATCCCCACATCGGCAGACTTGACTCTATAAATGTACGGTGTAAATTTTACTTCGTATATTTATCCCGCCGGGTCGTGTTTCCGGTGGCCCGGACCCTGCCCCGCGTTAATACCGGGGCCCAGCATGAGGACACTGCCATGTCTTTGCCCATTGAAATTCGCTCCCGCCTGCGCCTGCCGGTGATGTGTTCACCGCTGTTCATCATTTCCAACCCGGACCTGGTGATCGCCCAATGCCAGGCCGGCGCCATCGGCTCGTTCCCGTCACTGAACGCCCGCCCGCTGTCGCAGCTGGATGAATGGCTGCACCGCATTACCGAAGAGCTGGCCGCCTGGGACCGGGACCACCCGGACCAACCCTCCGCCCCGTTCGCAGTCAACCAGATTGTTCACCGCTCCAATGATCGCCTCGAGAAAGACCTGGAGCTGTGTGAAAAGTACAAGGTGCCCATGGTGATCACTTCCCTGGGCGCCCGCGAAGACGTGAACCAGGCAGTACACGGCTGGGGCGGCATGGTGATGCATGACGTGATCAACAATCACTTTGCCCACAAGGCGATCGAAAAAGGCGCCGATGGCCTGATCGCTGTCGCCGCCGGTGCCGGTGGCCACGCCGGGCAGCTGTCCCCGTTCGCGCTGATGCAGGAAATTCGCAGCTGGTTCGACGGCCCGCTGGCCCTGTCCGGTTCCATCGCCAGCGGCCCGTCCGTTCTGGCCGCCGAAGCCATGGGTGCAGACCTGGCCTACATCGGCTCGCTGTTCATCGCCACTCAGGAAGCCAACGCTGACGCGGCCTACAAACAGATGATCGTGGACAGCAACGCCTCCGATATCGTCTACAGCAACCTGTTCACTGGCGTACACGGCAACTATCTGGCGCCCTCCATCGTCAACGCCGGCATGGACCCGGCCAACCTGCCGGAAAGCGACCCTTCGGCCATGAACTTCGGTTCCGGCGGCAATTCCGACAAGAAAGCCTGGAAAGATATCTGGGGCTGCGGCCAGGGCATCGGCGCGGTGGATGCGGTGCAAAGCGCCAGCGACGCCATTGGCAAGCTTAGCGAGGAATATCAGCAAGCCCGCCGCGCACTGAACGCGGCCTGAGCCAATAGAAGCGAAGGGAGAGACACCATGGCGAACATTGATTCATGGCATGCGGTTGTCGAAAGCCAGGACAGTCAGGCGCTCAGCGACCTGATTGCCGACGACGCCGTGTTCCACTCACCGCTGGTGCACACGCCACAGGTTGGCAAGGCACTGACCACCGCGTACCTGACTGCCGCGCTACACGTGCTGGCTAATGACAGCTTTCGTTATGTGCGGGAAGTCAACGAAGGGGAACACTCCATTCTGGAATTCGCCCTGGAGTTGGACGGCATCGCTGTGAACGGAGTGGACATGATCCAATGGAATGCGGAAGGCAAGATCATCGATTTCAAAGTGATGATTCGCCCCTACAAGGCCATTGAAGTGGTACGTACGCGTATGGCCGCCATGCTGGAGAAACTGGGTTAGGAAACCGCCTCGGCCTTCAGGCACCGACCATATAGGTCCTGAAGGCTTCGGTGGCTGCGGCCACTGTCACCGCCACAAAGACCCCGCTGAACATGATGCCCACAATGGCCACCAGGATCGCCATGAACTTGGTGCTCTTGTGTGATGGACGCAGATCCCCGTACCCCACCGTCAACGCGGTAATCATGGACCAGTAGAACGCATCGAACCGGCTCCAGCCTTCGCGCTGCCCCACCCATTGCCCCAGCCCGACGATCACCACCAGGAAACCGGCGAGAAACGGAGCGCCCAGCACCATGGCTTTCATGAACAGGGCCAGAAAGGCCAAGGCAAGCTCCATCGTCACATACCCTACAGGCTGAACAGCACCCGGCAGAACCAGGTCTTCAGGTAAGCGGTTTCGGCAATGGCCGGGTGCACCGGGTGATCCGGCCCCTGCCCTTCGTAACCCACCACCTGAATGCTGCGGTCGATGTGCCGGGCGCTACTGTGCACCACATCCAGCAGACGCTCTGCCGGCATGTGCATGGAGCAGGACGCCGATACCAGATAGCCACCGGGTTTCACCAGCCGCATGGCCAGCTCGTTGATGGCGTGATAACCGGCCAGGCCGTTCTTGAAATCTTTTTTGCGCTTGATGAACGCCGGCGGGTCCAGCACCACCAGATCATACTTTTCGCCGTCGGCAATCAATTGCTTCATGGCCGCAAACGCATCGCCCTGAATGCTGCCCACCGTGTCAGCGACACCATTCAGTTCGGCGTTGCGATGCACATAATCCGTGGCGATTTCAGAGCCATCCACACAGGTTACTGACTCCGCACCCGCCAGTGCCGCCTGCACACCCCAACCGCCACAGTAACTGAACACATCCAGTACGCGAGCGCCTTTGGCCAACGCCTGTATCTTCTGACGAGCGGCCCGGTGATCGTAGAACCACCCGGTCTTTTGCCCCTCTGCCAACGGCGCCACAAATTTTGCGCCGTTTTCCGTGAGGCTGACCTCGTTCAGCAGCTCGCCTTTCAATGCCTTGGTGTAACGCTCCAGCCCTTCGATCTCACGGGCGGCCGCTTCGTTCTTGGCAATGATATGCGTCGGGGCCAGCACCGCATCCAGGGCACTGACAATCACATCCAGATGGGCTTCCATGGCGCCGGAACCGGTTTGCACCACCAGCACATCGTGGAAACGATCCACCACCAGGCCAGGCAGGCCATCGGCTTCGCCAAAGATCAGGCGGTAACAGGGAACATCGAACAACTGCTCGCGCAGGCTTAGCGCCTGCTCAATACGCTTTTTGAAAAAACTGCGCGACAATTCCTGTTTCACATCGCGGCTGTACAGACGCGCGGCAATCAGCGAATGGGGGCTGAGCAAAGCACGCCCCAGCGGCTTGCCGCGGCTGTCTTCCACCACGCAAGCCCCGGCGGACAAATCCTTGAGCGGAGTATGACGGGTATCAATTTCGTTGGCGTATACCCACAAATGGCCCGCCTTCAAACGCCGCTCTTCGTTCTTGCGAAGCCGGATTACGCACTGCTCGGTCATGTTGCTGCCACTCGCCAGTAAAAGGCGCATGGTAACACGGCGCTTCGCGCCAGAGTGAACGCAGGCAGAATCAGAATGGCCACACCATGTCGTCACTTATCGCGATTTTCTGCACCTGGGACCAGTCATTACTGTCCGGCCCCACCCAGATCACCGGTGCTTGCGCAGGCAGGGCCAGGGCATCCAGCTGGGCAGACGTGGCCGCGCCATAGTCCACGCCCCACACATCCCACAGTGGCCGCAGGTCGCGCTGACTCAGGTAGCTACCGAGAATCAGCATGAACTCGTTGCCGTTCAGGTCCGGCTTGCTGGCAAAGGTTCCCATGGCGAAATGGTCCCGTTGTGCCATCCACTCATCTGCGCTCAGGTCACTGAACTGGCGTTCGGCCAGATACAGCAGCGTGATGATATCCCAGCCTTCACTGTCCGTGCCGGTTACCTCTCGCCACAGGTGCGGCAGCTGGGCAAAGAATGTCATGCGCAGCCCGTTATTGGCCGCGTAACGGTCATCCGCCCAGATCGCATCGTAGGCAACCGAGTAGGGGTCTGCACCGGCCGCACCGGCCTTCAAAACATCGAACGCTCCTTTATAGGCCAGCCGGGCAGGGCTCATGTTCACGTCACGCTCTTGCAGCAGGCGCCAGTTTTTATGCAATGGGAACAGGTTATTGGACACTTCACCGCTGCGCCCGCCATGAATTTTCAGCAAATCGCGCTGCAGGTTATGCCCCAGCTCATGGCTCTCCCCCCAACCATAAGGGTCCAGTGGCCAGGCCTGGTCATAGGGGTTACCACTACAGCCGGAGCCGCAATGTGCAAACCAGTCCACGTTGATGTGCAGCACGTTGGGCAGCCCATGAATCTGCGCACTGGTGCAATCCCAAGCCAGTGCGTTACACCGCTGAGCGACCGCCTGATTCAAGGCAATACCCTCACCCTGAAAACCGGCCAGCGCATAGGCATCACGCAACACATAATCAAACAGATCATCCAGAAATGCCTGGCTGTTTCCGGCATAGCGCGATTCATTGATGGATGCATTCATGCGGTCGCGCCGCGAGTGCACTTCGGCAAAGGGGCTGC
Organism: Alcanivorax sp. HI0044; assembly: GCF_001634945.1. Classification (NCBI taxonomy): domain Bacteria; kingdom Pseudomonadati; phylum Pseudomonadota; class Gammaproteobacteria; order Oceanospirillales; family Alcanivoracaceae; genus Alcanivorax; species Alcanivorax sp. HI0044. Next base: position 864 of record NZ_LWEZ01001063.1, on the reverse strand, counting down.
GGATCTCCGCCCAGGTCAACGCGCTATTCTGCAACGCCGTGGCGAACGCCTCCTGGGCCATATCCGGGCCGTATTGCAGAAACGGTTGCTGCGCCACATTTTCCAGTCGTAGCGAGACCGTGCTGGCGACTGGCGCGTTGCGATGCTCCAGCTGCAGAGTACCGCCATAGGGAGACGTCAACTCCAGGGTTTCACCGGGCGCGATGGACATGGTCGGGCTGGCCAGAAAGCGCGGGCGGGAATACTCGCTCCATAACCGGGTGGAACCGGTACGCTGGGTGTTGATGCGAATGGCGGTGCTTACGCTGTCGTTATCGTCGGTGCGGGTAATCCTGACGCGCTGCCCCGGAAGCACGTAGGCCCCCAGCGCAGTGAAATGGTCGCCTTTAACGGTGACGCTGGGGCGCTGTGTTGAGGTAGCTGGCGCCGCCGCCATGGGCTCACTGAAGCTACCCAGATCCGGCTGGGCGGGCTGGACTCCACGCAAGTATTGCACGCTGTAATCCGCATAGAGTGCCCGCATGAAATCCCCTACCGGAGCCACGTTTTTGTTCATGGGATAAGCAATCTGTTCACGCCATACATCACCCAGTAACACCAACAGCTTTAACAGGGTATGTCCGCGCTCGGCAAACAACGGGCGCCCTTGGCGATCCAGGTTACCGAGCATGCCGCGCAGCTGGTTGGCACCATCCAGCAAGGCCGTTTTCAAGGCCGCATAGTTATCGCAATTGCCATCGGCAAGGCTATCGCAATAATCAAAATTCACCGGGAAGTCCTGGTGATAGAAATGTTCCAGAGCGGTCTTGATCGGGTTATCCACCTGAATGGCAGAAAGCATCTGTTGCGCAGAAGACCAATCCA
>NZ_LWEZ01001062.1:0-26114 GCF_001634945.1 Alcanivorax sp. HI0044 | reverse complement strand
CACGGCACCGTAACCCTGGCCGCCGCTCTCCACGCCGAGGGTGAACTGGTTCACCGCATAGTTGGGGGCGCGCTTGGGCAGTACGTTGATTGCACCGCCCAGCCCACTGCCGCCGGGCGCAGCGCCGTTCAGGAACGCATTGGCGCCGCGGAAGACTTGAACGCGCTGAATGAACTCCGAGGACAGGTATTGGCGAGGGAGCAGGCCATAGAGGCCGTTGTAGCTCATGTCGTCGGAGTACACCGGCAGGCCACGTACCAGATAGACTTGCTGGAAGTTGCCGAAGCCGCGGGCAACCCGCACCGCCGGATCATTCAGCAGCACATCACCGACACTCTCCGCTTGCTGGTCTTCGATCAGCAGCTCTGTGTAGTTGGTGAAACTGTAAGGGGTTTCCAGGCTATCCTGCTTGCCAAGGATCCCCAGAGAACCGCCTTCGGCCACCTGGCCACCGGCGTAGGCTTCACTAAGGCCTTCCTTGGAGGCGTCGGCACTGCTTTGTACTTTTACGGTTTCAAGAACATGGCTTTCTTCCTCGGCTGCATGGACAAAAGTGGCGGTGAGACAGGCGAGTGTCAGTGCGGTCAGGCGATAGGGAAAGGTCGACATGGCAATCCTGTAGTGACAGCGGAGGGTTCATTGGGATAACGGTGCAGCTAGATAGTGGCGCAGAGCGTTATCCTGGGCGCTCTTGATAAAATTATGGCTGTTAATGGGAACTGTTTGTATTCTCTTTTCATAATAGTCTTTTTCTAATGCCTGAATAGCATTTAGCTATCACGGTTTGAATGGCCGGCAGGTAGACTGTGCCGATGCCAAGCCGCAACCACCGACTCGATCGTTTTCTCAGCCAGGTTCTGCAAGTCAGCCGCAGCGGGCTGCGTCCGGTGCTGGCTGCGGGGCGCGTGCGGGTGAATGGCGTGCCGGTAAGGGATCGTCAGCAGCGAATCGGCCCGTTCGACCGGGTAGAGCTGGACGGGGAGCTGCTGCAAAGTGAGGCGCCGCGTTACCTGATGCTGAACAAGCCTGCCGGCGTGGTCAGCGCCACCAGTGACGATCAGCACACCACTGTGATGGATCTGTTGCCTGCGTCACAGCGCCAGGGTTTGCATCTGGCCGGCAGGCTGGATTTCAACAGTACCGGCCTGGTGTTGCTGACCAACGATGGCGCCTGGTCCCGGCAGCTGAGTCAGCCGCAGAGTCAGGTTCGTAAGCACTATCGGGTGACGGTGGAGCAGCCTCTGACGGAGGCGTATGTGGCCGCATTTTCCGAAGGCATGTGGTTCGCATTCGAGGGCATCAAGACACGCCCGGCGACGCTCAGAATTCGTAGTGCTTACGAGGCGGATGTCTGGCTGTGCGAAGGCCGTTATCACCAGATCAAGAGAATGTTCGGACGTTTCGATAACAAGGTGCTGACGTTGCACCGCTTGGCTATCGGTCATCTGGTTCTGGATGAAAGCCTGGCCCCGGGGGAGAGCCGTGACCTGCTGCCTGAGGAGGTGGCGGGTATCGCAAGGTTGCCGGTAAAAGGATAGGGGGGTATGCCCCCTACCAGGATTGGCGAGCAGGGTTCAAATGAGAGGCTTGCCTTTTTTCAGCCGGCGACGGAAGTCCCAGAGCGGCAGCAGATACGCGGCCTGGCGAATAGGGCGAGGAAAGAGGCGGCTGATACGGCCAGCCATCCGCACAAAGCGTTCAAACTTGCGCTGCTTGTCGTCGTTCCATTCCAGCTGCATCTGATCGCGCAGTTCCTGAGGAAGAAAGCCGGTGGTGACAAACCGGTTGAAGCGGCTGAACAGTAACTGGCTAACCGGATTGAGGAATTTCAGATCGGCGATGATCATCAGGAATTCACGCACACGGTCATCAATGCTCAGGTTCTTCAGGCCGTTTTGCCAGTACGCCTCAAAGCCATCCAGATCCCGGGGCCACATGTCCTGGCGAACCTGCAGGGTGGTGCCCAGCGGGTGAGATAACTGATAGAACTCTTCCTGCTCTGCGCGGCTCAGCGTCCGGTTAACTTTCTGATAGGTATCCACAAAGCCCCAATACAGGCAGGCGGCAACCCACATCTGCAGTTCGGGGTCGAAGGCATTGTATTTTACCGGGGAGCTGTCAGTGGAATAGACCTGCTTGTGCGCGCCGTTAACGGCTTTTCGATAGGCCAGCTTTTCTTCGCTCGTGCCCATCATGGCAACGGCCAGATAGGTAAAGGTGGTGCGGGTGCGTTTGAGCGGACGGTGCAGGACGGAGCCACTTTTTACACGGCTCTCGGCGACGCCGTAACCGACCGCGGGCAGGGCCAGCTGCATGATGATATTCGCCCCGGCGGACAACATAACGGTGTTGTCCAGAACGCCGGGGAATTTGCGATCCAGTTCTTTGGCGCTGAGAGGTTCCGGCCATTGGTTCTCAAGCCGGGTTTTGTTATCGAAAGCAGAGGCTTGTGCTGTCATTTTGTTCATCCTCGAAAGCCGGTTCTGAACCGGTCATGCGCTCGTTTCAATTTATGCTAACGAGGATGTGGTGATTACACAATGAGACAAAATAAATTATTTGTATCGTTTCTGGTGTTTTCTGACCCATTACAGCCGCAGGGCCCGGAAAACGGCCCGGACATGGCCAGCCAGCACGTGGGTGGCAGACCCTTCTTCGCCGCGGTAGAGCATGGCGATTTGATAATCGCCCAGCTCGGGGAGTGCAAATTCGTCTCCCAGCTGCTGTAGCGGGGGCTGAATGAGGCTGAGCGGAAAGGGGCCGATGGCGAGATCCGCCTGCATGGCCGCTTCCTGGCCGGCACAGTGCTCGCTGGTATAGGCAATCCGGTAGCGATGTTGGCTGTGGTCCAGCGCCTCCAGGGCCATTTTGCGCCAGGGGCAGCCCTGGCTGGCCAGCGCCAGGGGGAGGGGATTTTGGGTCACCGCGATACCGCTCTGGGCGCCTGCCCATACCAGGGGCTCGCTATGTACCACTTCCCCTCGTGCTGGCCGTGCCTGCTTGCCGGTGGTCACCATAATCAGGTCCAGCTTGCCGGCGTCCAGCTGTTTGAGCATGTCGGCGCTGCGGCCGACAATCACATTGACCTGTACCGCAGGGTGGGAGCGGGAAAACTGGGTGAGCACCTGGGGCAGGATGCGGGTGCCGATATCATCCGGGGTGCCCAGCCGCACGGTGCCTTCCAGTTCAGGGGCGGTGAAATGGCTGATGGCTTCCTGGTTCAGCTTCAGTAGCCGCCGGGCGTAACCGAGCATGGCTTCCCCTTCGGCGGTCAGGCTGACTCGCCGGGCTTCGCGCAGGAATAGCCGTTGGCCGAGCTGCTCCTCCAGGCGCTTGATCTGCATGCTCAGTGCCGAGGGGGTGCGGAACACTTCGCTGGCAGCCTGGGTAAAGCTTTCGGTTTCGGCGATGGCCACGAAACTGCGCAGGATTTCCGTGTCCAGCAGGGGCTGGAGAGGGGTGTTGGGTGGCATGGCTGACCTTTCAGAAAAATTGAACGGTAGGTGCAGTTCTTTTCGATTTACTGATAATAAACCTGATTGCATCATGGAGGCCAATCAAAGCCCAGCCACTCCATATTGTCATCAGACAGGGAGGAGACCATGAAGCACAACGAAACCCAGACCCTTGAAGCCCCGGTACGGATTCAGTCCCGCAAACCGGACCTGCACATGCCGGCCATGCCTCCGCTGGCGATGATGGATGCGCTTGATTATCGCATTCGTCTGGCCTGGTACCGCCTGCGCAAGAACCGTGCGCAGCAGCGTGCCCGGGTGATCCAGCGTCTGCAGAGACCTCTGGCCTGACCCTTTTTGCCGGGCTGTCAGGGTTTGACAGTCCGGCCATAACAAAAAAGGCGCCTGAAAAGGCGCCTTTTTTGTTTGTGACACGGAAGCCGTGACGGGAATTACATGTTCGGGTAATTCGGGCCGCCGGTGCCTTCCGGGGCCACCCAGTTGATGTTCTGGGTGGGGTCCTTGATGTCACAGGTTTTGCAGTGGACACAGTTCTGGGCGTTGATCTGGAAACGCTTGTCGCCCGTATTCTCGTCTTCCACCACTTCGTACACGCCTGCGGGGCAGTAACGCTGGGCCGGCTCGTCCCACTTGGGCAGGTTAACCTCAAGCGGCACGCTGGGATCTTTCAGCGTCAGGTGACACGGCTGATCTTCTTCGTGGTTGGTGTTGGACAGGAATACGCTGTCCAGCTTGGCGAAGGTGATCTTGCCGTCCGGCTTCGGGTAGTCGATCTTCTTGCTCTGGTCAGCCGGCTTCAGGGTAGCGTGATCCGGGGTGGTATCGCGCATGGTGAAGGGCAGCTTGCCATTGAACAGGTTGATGTCCACAAAGGCGAAAGCGGAGCCGACCAGGTTGCCGAACTTGTGCTGGGCCGGGCCGAAGTTGCGCTGCGCGTGCAGTTCTTCGTAAACCCAGCTCTTGTCGAAGGCATCCTTGTACTCGGTCAACTCGTCGCTGCCACGACCGCCCTTGAGAGCTTCCGCCAGAACTTCGGCGGCAATCATGCCGGACTTCATGGCCGTGTGAGTGCCCTTGATCTTGGCAAAGTTCAGCGTGCCAGCATTACAGCCCACCAGCAGGCCGCCGGGGAAGGTCATCTTGGGCAGGGACTGCAGGCCACCCTTGGAGATGGCGCGGGCGCCATAGGAGACACGCTTGCCGCCTTCCAGATGCTTTTTAATTTCCGGGTTGGTCTTCCAGCGCTGCATCTCGTCGAACGGTGAGACGTGCGGGTTGGAGTAGGCCAGATCGGTGATCAGGCCCAGGGCCACCTGGTTGTTTTCGATGTGGTACAGGAAAGCACCACCCGGGGAGCCGGATTCAGTCAGCGGCCAGCCAGCGGTGTGAACGACCAGCCCTTCCTGGTGCTTGGCCGGGTCAATGTCCCACAACTCTTTGATGCCGATGCCGTAATGTTGCGGATCGGTGCCTTCGCGCAGGTTGAATTTTTCCTGCAGCTGCTTGCCCAGATGACCACGGCAGCCTTCAGAGAAGATGGTGTACTTGGCGTGAAGCTCCATGCCCGGGGTGTAGCTGGGCTTGTGCTCGCCGTCATGGCCGATGCCGGAATCGCCGGTGGCGATGCCTTTTACAGAGCCGTCTTCGTTGTACAGCACTTCGCTGGCGGCGAAGCCGGGGAAGACTTCGATGCCCAGGCCTTCGGCCTGCTCGCCGAGCCAGCGGCACAGGTTACCCAGGGAAATAATGTAGTTCCCTTCGTTGTGCATGGTCTTGGGAACGAACAGGTTGGGCACTTTCTGTGCCTTTTCCGGGCCGGTGAGGAAGAAGATCTCGTCGCCGGTTACCTTGGTGTTCACCGGGGCGCCCAGTTCCTGCCAGTTGGGGAACAGTTCATTCAGGGCGCGCGGCTCAAGTACCGCACCGGAAAGGATATGGGCGCCCACTTCGGAGCCTTTCTCTACCACAACAACACTGATTTCCTGACCAGTTTCCTGGGCGATCTGGCCCAGACGGCAGGCAGTTGCCAGACCGGAAGGACCGGCGCCGACGATGACTACGTCGACTTCCATAGATTCGCGTTCCACAGCCTGTCTCCTCGCTATCAATTGCGTGTTTGGCCCGGAAGCCACTGAGAAAGGCGTTCTGACATTTGCAGTAACAGAAAACCTTTCTCAATGGCCGACCGAGACCAGCCTTGGGGGTGGCGCGGAGTATATAGAGATAGAAGAAACCACACCACTACTGGGGTTGGCCCTGCGGACGCGAACTTGTGTCAACATTTGAACCGGCGCAGGGCACTTTCAAACAAGTGTTTGGATTATCTCTTGCTAGATGGTTGATTTACAAGAAAATCGCCGACCGACAGGTCACAAAAAGTGGACACTTTGTGTGGTCTATTTGCAGCAAAATCATCTGCTTACAGATTTTCGGCCTATTGACCTGCTGTGGGCGAGCGTTCAAGATAGCGGCTCTTTCGCGGGGGTGGACCCGGCAACGGCGTCATGTCGCCTCCTTCTACAAGTCACCCAATGGAACATTCCGAGGATCCTATGAAGGTTCTTGTACCTATCAAGCGGGTCGTTGACTACAACGTCAAGGTTCGCGTGAAGGCTGACAACACTGGTGTTGATCTCGCCAATGTTAAAATGGCCATGAATCCCTTTTGTGAAATCGCTGTAGAAGAAGCGGTGCGTCTGAAAGAAAAGGGCGTGGTTACCGAAATCGTTGCCGTTTCCATCGGTCCCAAGACCGCTCAGGAACAGCTGCGTACGGCTATGGCTCTGGGCGCTGACCGCTCCATCCTGGTCGAAACTGACGAAGACGTTCAGCCGCTGGGCATTGCCAAGGCGCTGAAAGCCATCGTTGATGAAGAAAAGCCTGAGCTGGTTATTCTGGGCAAGCAGGCCATCGATGGTGACAACAACCAGACTGGCCAGATGCTGGCTGCTCTGACTGGCATGCCGCAGGGTACCTTCGCTTCCGAAGTGAATGTGGCTGACGGCAAGGTGAAAGTGACCCGTGAAATCGACGGCGGCCTGCAGACTGTAGAGCTGAACCTGCCGGCGGTGGTCACCACTGACCTGCGTTTGAACGAGCCGCGTTACGCGTCTCTGCCGAACATCATGAAAGCCAAGAAAAAGCCGCTGGACACCAAGACCGCTGCTGATCTGGGCGTTGACCTGACTCCGCGTGTAACCACCGTTAGCGTTGAAGCACCCGCCGAGCGTCAGGCTGGCATCATCGTTGGCTCCGTAGACGAGCTGGTCGAGAAACTGAAGAACGAAGCGAAGGTGATCTGATGAGTGTATTAGTTTACGCCGAACACGATAACGCCGCGCTCAACAAGGTCACTCTGAGCGTCGTTGCTGCTGCCAAAGCTATCGGTGGCGACATCACCGTACTGGTTGCCGGTAAAGGCTGTGGCGCTGTTGCCGAAGAAGCTGCCAAGGTTGATGGCGTTTCCAAGGTCCTGTGTGCTGACAACGAAGCCTACGAGCACCAGCTGGCTGAAAACGTTGGTGATCTGGTTGCTGAAGTGGCTGCCGATTACACCCACGTTCTGGCTGCTGCTACCACCACAGGCAAGAACTTTGCTCCGCGCACCGCTGCTCTGCTGGACGTGGCTCAGGTTTCCGAGATCTCTGAAGTTATCGACGCGGATACTTTCAAGCGTCCGATCTACGCCGGTAACGCCATCGCTACCGTGAAGAGCTCTGATGCCAAGAAAGTAATCACCGTGCGTGGTACTTCTTTCGATGCTGTAGCTGCAGAAGGCGGTTCCGCTGCTGTTGAAGCCCTGGACGTTGCCAAGAACGCGGGCACTTCTTCCTTCGTGGGTGAAGAGCTGGCCAAGTCTGACCGTCCTGAGCTGACCTCTGCCGAGATCGTGATCTCCGGTGGTCGTGGCATGGGTAACGGCGACAACTTCGAAATCCTGTACAAGCTGGCTGACAAGCTGGGCGCTGGCGTGGGTGCATCCCGTGCTGCCGTTGACGCAGGCTTCGTACCGAACGACATGCAGGTGGGGCAGACCGGTAAGATCGTCGCTCCGAACCTGTACGTTGCTGTGGGCATCTCCGGTGCCATCCAGCATCTGGCCGGTATGAAAGACTCCAAGGTCATCGTTGCTATCAACAAGGACGAAGAAGCCCCGATCTTCCAGGTGGCTGACTACGGCCTGGTGGCTGACCTGTTTGAAGCTGTACCGGAGCTGGACGGCAAGCTGTAAAAACCTGCTTCCCGCACCAACAAAAAACCCGGCCTTGTGCCGGGTTTTTTGTTATTGAGCTACGAGCTACGCTCAATTGGATGGGGAAATGCCAAAAGCTCCCGATTTCCTGCATTTCAACGAAGCCGCTGTAGGAGCGCCACTGGAGGCGCGAACCGTGCGTAGCACGGCATCGTCCGCAGGACGATCAATGCTGGAAGCTAGAAGCTGGAGCAAATAATGTTTTCAGGAAAAGCAGCCCTTATCACCGGCGCCTCCAGTGGTATTGGCGCAGAAATGGCACGCCAGCTGGCAGCGGCTGACTGTAATTTGATTCTGGTGGCACGACGTACCGAACGCTTGAATGCGTTGGCAGAAGAACTGTCAACAGTGTCTGTGCAGGTGATCACGTTGGATCTGTCAGATCCGCTGGCGCCGCAAATGCTTTTTGATGAAGTGGCCCGTCGTGGCCTGCTGGTGGACATCCTGATCAATAGCGCCGGCTTTGGCTTCCAGAAACCCTTGCTGGCAATGAGTCTGGAGGAGCAGCTCGGCATGGTGGATGTGAATGATCGTGCCCTGCTGGCCCTGACGCGATTGTTTGCTGCGCCCATGGCAGAGCGAGGTAGGGGCTGGATTCTCAATGTCAGTTCGGTGTCCGCCTGGTTTCCGATTCCCGGTATGGCCACCTATGCGGCCAGCAAGGCTGCGGTGCTGCACTTGAGTCGAGCACTCCACGAAGAGCTGAAACCGTTTGGTGTGGTGGTGACGGCACTGTGTCCGGGTGGCACGCGTACCGAATTTTCTTCTCTGGCCCGTGAAAAAATGGATCCGGATCTGGAAAAGGCGATGATGCCAGCGGATCGGGTAGCTGCTGCAGGATTGCAGGGACTAATGGCGGGGAAAGCGGTGGTGGTACCCGGTGCCCTGTATAAGCTGATGGTCGCGGTAACACGATTCTTGCCCGGAGTTTGGGTCACCCGGCTAGCGGGGTTGGTGATGGGCCGGCATGACTAGAAAAAACAGTCTCTGACGCTGACAACAGCAGGCGCGGGGGGCACCTGCTGTTGTCGAGCTTGTGGCGTCAGAAATCAAGCGTTGCTTCAATGCTTATTGCTGCGCCTTGTCGTCTTTGTTGTCCACGTTGTCGTAGAACAGGTAGCGCGCGGTTTCGTATTGTCCGCGGGCCAGCTCGTACAGTTTCTCAAACACTTCCGGGTGTTGTTCGGCGCGGTCGGTTTCCGGGTCGTCGCTGTGCAGGTCGTGGAGGGTGGCATTGCTGCCGTCGTGGTTCATGCGCACGAAGTAATCCTTGGTCAGCGCGCCATATACGGGGCGTGGACCTTCCTGCATCACCACAAAGTTAACGCGATCGCCTTCCGGCGCCGGGCTTTGAATGTCACGGCCCAGAGTTGTGTTGCGGTAGGTCAGCCCCAGCATGCCAGCGATGGTTGGCATCACATCGGTTAGCCCCACTGATTGTTCAATAACACGGTGTTTCAGGTAAGCGGGCGCATAAATCATGTGCGGCACATGATTGCTCTCCAGTCCCAACTTCTCCATGGCCGGTGGCATGTGTGGGATGGTGGTAATGCGGTTGTTGTGATCGCCGAAGAACACAAAAATGGTGTTATCGAAGTAATCACTGGCCTGTGCCATTTTCATATATTCGCCCACGTTGTAATCCAGCAGGCGTACCGCATTGTATTGCGCTGGATTACGGAATCCATGCTTTGCCAGCTCTTCTTCCGGCATATCGCGTACTTCGAAATCCCCGTTCTCTTCGGGGATGGTGAAGGGGCGGTGATTGCCGGCGGTCTGGATAAAGGCGAAGAAGGGTTGATCGTCCGGTAGATCATTGAGGATCTGGTTGGATTCGCGGAACAGTTCCAGATCGGAGATGCCCCAAACGTCAACGTTGGGGGCCTTCCAATCGCCTTCCTCGTACAGTTCTATCCCGTCAATGCTCTGCTTGATCAGTCCGTCGATGTTGGCCCAGCCGGCGTTGCCGCCGACGAAGTAGAATTTGCGGTAGCCCTTGAATTCATTCAGTACCATGCGTTGATGGCTGGTGAGAGGGTTGCGGCTGGCACTTTCCGTGGGGGCAACATCGGGGATGCCTGTGAAGGTCGCCCAGATGGTTTTGGCGGTGCCGGTAACAGGCACGTAGAAATGTTTGAAGAACCAGCCTTCGCTGGCAATTTTGTCCAGGTTGGGGGTGGGATCAAACGGTGTGCCGTAGGCGCCTACCCGGCTGGCACCGAGGGATTCCAGCATCACGAATACCACGTTGGGCGGTCGATCGTAATCGAGCTTATGGCTTTGCACATCGACGACGCGGTCGAAGTTCAGGTTCTGGCGTTGCGCTGGCGGGATATCCAGATAATCCGCCATGACAGGGTAGTACTTCTGCACTGCTTCCTTGTCGTAGGGGGAGGCCGGGATCAGGGTGGTGTCGTAGAAGTACAGCACCGGGTTTAGTCCCAATGATCCGACCGCCTTGTTGCCGGTGGCGAAGGCTTCGCTCCAGCGCAGCGGGATTGGGTTAAGAATATTGATGTCGCTAACCCGGCCCAGAATTGCAAAGAAGAACAGCGTGAAACAGACGAAAAAGCCGAATGTGGCCTGGCTTTTGGCAATGCGGGTTTGCGGACGGCCGAGCAAGGTTTTCTCAATCCACAGGGCGGCCCAGAAGGTGAGCGCGGTGGTGAGCAGCCAGCCCAGGGTAATCCAGATCACTGGATAGCTTTCCCAGACCATCTGGGTGGAAATGGCGGTGTCTTCCAGAAAACGCAACGCGGTGACATTGAGCCGGTCGGCCAGGTAGGCGTAGTGACCAAAGTCGAGAATATAGGTGAGCACCAGCAACAACAGGGCGAACAGCAGGTAGGCATGGCCGATGAAGCGGGCGATGCTGCTGCGTAACAAGTTCAGCCAGGGCAGGTAGGCCAGTGCGGCCAACGGGAGCATCAGCAGCAGGGCCAGGCGCAGGTCAAAGCGAAGGCCAATGCCCCAGGCGGTGAGAATGGTGTCGGTGGCAATGTCACTATCACCGGATAAAGGGGAAAAGCCGAAATAAAACACGGCGCGCAGAACAACCATCAGCGAGAAAAAGAGAGCAGTGATGGCCAACAGGTACTGCAGGCGTCGGGATTTCAACCAGGTCATGCGTTTATCTCCGTACTGGCGAAACTGAAAAAGAGGCGCCTATGCTACCGGCAAGGGGCGCCAAGCGCATGGGGAAAACGCGTTTTCCGCTTGTTTTATGCACACGATTGTTGGTTATGGCGCCCTTGCGACGGGATAATGACTTTTACCGATCTGATGAGGATGGTAAATAAAGGGCCGCTATTTTCAGGCATGCAAAAAGTGAGAGATCATGACATTCGATGAAATTTTGGCCACGGTGGATGGCAAGGGCAGTGCCACCTTCCCTGAAGGCTGGGGGCAGGGCCGTGCGCTGTTTGGTGGATTGGTCGGCGCGGTGCTGTTTGATCATCTGCAAAAGACAGTGGCGAGTGGGCGGTTCTTGCGCAGTTTTTCTCTGTCTTTTGTGGCGCCGGCATCGCCTGGGCAGGTTGCTCTGGACGCAACGGTGCTACGGGAAGGGAAATCGGTGATGCAGGCGATGGTGTCTGCGCGCCAGGGCGAGCAGGTGGTCGCGGTGATGCTGGCCAGTTTCGGCGTGGGCCGGGAGTCCAAAGTGGTGGTGGAAGGGCCGTCAGCGCCAGGTTTGAAAGGGGCAGAACAGAGCATTGCGTTGCCGTTCATCAAGGGGCTGACGCCGGACTTTCTTTCCCATTTTGATATCCGCTACGCAGAGGGTATGCCGCCGTTTAGTGGCAGTGCAGCGCCGGATTTCGGGGGCTACATGGGCTTCACCGTACCCCCGGAAACAATGAGCACAGCGGCGCTGATTGCCCTGGTGGATACTTGGCCGCCTTCGGTGCTGCCGTTGCTCAAAGGCCCGGCACCGGCCAGTTCCCTGACCTGGACCATGGAGCTGCTGGATGATCCGGGGTCTCGCCCGGCGGATACTTTGTGGCAATATCGGGTAAACACTGACCAGTGCAGTGATGGCTATGGACAAAGCCAGGCTGTGATCTGGGACGCGGCTGGCCAAGCCGTGGCACTGAGTCGACAGACATTTACGGTATTTGCATGAAATCGGAACTGGCACCGCTGACAGCGCGAACACTGGGGGATCAGGTGCCCCGTCGCGGCCACTGGCTGCTGGCGGGTCTGGGCAGACTGATTCTGGGGGCGATGGGATGGCGAATTGTTGGCAGCTTGCCCAATACGTCCCGGGTGGTTCTGGCGGTTGCTCCTCACACTTCAAACATTGACGGGGTGATCGGCATCAGCGCCATCCAGTCCTTGCGAGTCCATGTGCGTTTCATGGGCAAACACACCCTGTTTGAAGGGCGTCTGGGGCGGCTCATGTACTGGCTGGGGGGCATCCCGGTGAACCGGGACAGCGCTGAGGATGTGGTGGACCAGACCACTGCGGTCATGCGCGAGACGCCGTTCTGGCTGGGCCTGGCACCAGAGGGCACACGTACCGGCGCCAAGCGATGGAAAACCGGGTTTTACCGTATTGCCGAGCAGATGGCGGTGCCGATTGTGGTGTTGGGCTTTTGCTATCGGCGCCGGCAGGTGCGCATTGTCGATTGCTTTCTGCCCACCGGGGATATGGATGCGGACATGGCCCGGATGGTGACATCACTGGCCGATATCGTGCCGCGCAAGCCTGCCTTGCTGTCCGCCCCACTGAAAGCGGCCAAAGCCGCCCGTGGCATTGACTGAGGCAGCGGGGAAGAGTGTTTATGCGTTGGCGCTGGCGGTCTGGTCCAGAAACTGCTGGCGGCGTTGCGCGGATTGCAGCGCGAAGGCCAGGGGGCGATGCAACTCGCTGATCAACGTTTGCTGTTCCTGATCAAACCCCTGAGTGTTGGCGATCTCAATGATGCCCAGCGGGTGGTCTCCCTGTATCAGGGGCCACAACAGTACCGCACCCGGCGGCCGTTTGCCCTGGCCGGTTTCCAGATCCAGATAATTCTCGGGTACGTGATGTTGCTGCATCAGCAGCCGCTGGTTAAGCGCAGCACCGAGCAGCCCTTCGCCCGCGGGCAGGGTGCTTCGGGTTTGAGCTGCGTCGTTCAGAGCCCAGCCGGCTTGGCGCACCAGGGTGTTTTCTTCCAGTGTGTAGGCGGCGCCCACCTGCGCGTTCACTTGCTGAACCAGATATCCCAGCACCCGTTCCAGTAATTGTGTGGGAGTCAGGTTGCCGGCGATTTGCTCCATAAAGGTATTGAGCTGCTGTTGCCGGTGGGTATCTTTTTCTGCCTGTTCCCGCCAGTGTTTCAGTTGCTCGGATTCATGGGCCAGCAACAGGTTGTTGGCAAAATTGCGCCGGGCACTGATATCCAGAATGTAGCCGTTCAGGGTGCAAATGATCAGCGGGATACCGAATGACAGGGACACCAGCAGCAGCGGGAGTGCCAGGCCCATGAGCAGGCTGATTGCGAAGGCCACGACTGCGGCAATGGTGCAGGCGACCAATGTCTGCCGGGGCGGCAGCCGCAGAATCGAAAAGCCGATAATCAGCAGATAAATGGTTTCAAACGAGGAAATTTGCCCGGGGAAACTGCCATTGAAGCGGATGGAGCCCAAGACCGTACCGGATAGGGATAATCCCAACGCCAGATACATGATGCCAATGGCGTGGGGGCGCAGCCAGCTCAGGCGGGTACAGCACCACAGCCCGATCAGGGCAGCAGCGATGGGGTATACGCCGTAACTTCGCCAGGCGGCCATTTCCGGCGTTTTGACCAGCACAATGACCGGCAGCACGACCAGCAAATACAGCCCCATCAAAAGGTAAACGGAGCGATTGATCAGGTCCCGTGCGCGTTGATGTGCGTGTGCGCCATACCGCCGTTCCAGGTCGCGATCGAATTGCACCAGAAAGGTACTGAGGGCATTACGAAGAATGCCTTCCTGCTGTTGGTCGAGGGTCTGGCTGGCCCGGGATTGCCCTGCGTCGCTCATGGCGTAACCTGATTATTCTTCGTTTTGATTTTGTTGGTAGCGCTTATGTTGATTCATCCGCGATCACAGCGCACTATTTCCTGCAGAAATTAAGGCTTGTGCCTTATACAACAATGATCACATCGACAGGAAACATCATGACCGATACTGCCCGATTTGAACAAGCCCAGAAAGATGTCAAAACCCTCGACAGCAAACCGTCCAATGACGACCTGCTTTTCTTGTATGCGCATTTCAAGCAGGGAAGCGCCGGAGATGTGGCCGGCAAGCGTCCGGGAATGCTGGATATGGTGGGGCGCGCCAAGTATGACGCCTGGGCCAAGCTGAAGGGCCTGGGGGCAGACGAGGCCAAACAGAAATACATCGATAAGGTGGATGCCTTGTTGAAAAGCCACAAGGGTTGATTGTGCGGGGGCCTGTGATGGTTGCTATGGTGTGTTAGGCATCCTTCATCATCAGGACTTCTTCTGCAGCAACTGGGCTTTGCCCAGTTGCGCTTCTCCCGCCAGGTTCCGGTAGAACGTTTCCAGTTCCGGGAGCTGCGCTTGCAGCGCTTTGCGCACCTGGCGCCGCGCGTTAGTCAGATTCGATTCCACCTGCTGTTTCTCCAGTGCCAGCTGGTCTTTGCGTTGCTGGAGCGCCGGCGGCAGTGCGGTTCCGCCAAGTTTGTTGAGCCGGGTATTCAGGCGTTTCAGCCGTTCCCTCGCGTTGGCCAGCTGTGCTTTCAGTTCGTCGGCATCCGGGGCGTTTCGCAGGATGCGCTGCAAGTCTGCAATTTCCTGTTCGGTGGCGGTTTTTTCACGCTTTGCTGCGGTGCGAAAGGCCCCGTTGGTCAGGTCTCTGGCGGTGGCATGCTGGATGGCGTTGTGCAGATCGGTTTCCCTGCGGTCCAGACATTTGTGTTGATGGTGGGCGGCCATCAACTGGCGGGTGGCCGTAAGTACTTCGCTATCGTTATCACGGACCATGGCCAAAACCAGCTGGTCCATGACTGTGGTGCTGTTGCCGGCCACGGTATTGGTCAGGGTGCGGTATAACTGATCCGGCTCGTTGGAGAGTTGATTCAGGGCTTGCAGGTTTTCCGCCGCCTTGGTCAGCGCCAGGTTGTACACCGGCAGGGCCAGCGCATCGGCGCCCTGGTTGCGCCAGTCATCGCCAGCCAGTACCAGGCCGGATACCGCCCGGGGGTTGCCCGGAAAACGCGCGGCAATACGGATAAACCAGGCTCTGGCCCGCTCCTTGTCGCCATCGCGCCGATAGCTTTCTGCCAACAACAGGGCGGCATCCACAGCCGCCGGACTGTTCTGCTCCACTTCACTGAGTTGTTGACGGGCAAACTCGGTATCGCCGTCTTTCAGCGCCAGTGCGGCCAGCCGCAGGCGCGCATAATTACCCAGAATCGGTTTGTTGATACTGCTGGCATGCTGGTTATAGGTGAGCAGGGCGCGGGCTTGTGTTGCTGTGGCCTGGTGACCGAGCAGGTCCAGGAGCTGTTCATCATCCCCGCTGATAGTCAGTGAGGATGACGAAACGGCGTAGGGAGCCGCACTCAGGCAGGCAGAGTCTGCCATGCTGCCAAGGGGCAGCAGTAGAAGTGTCAGGGGCAGGCTGGCGATAGCCGCGCGTAAAAACGGTGCCGTCATCATGTCAGTCTTTTTATTATTGGCGTTATTGGGCTCAAATGGTGCGCCAACTGGCGAATGAGAGAAGGAACTGGGTCACACGGCAGTGTACAAAGTCGTCAGGGGCTTGCCGGACAGCCAATGGGCCCCGCTTCACGAGTGTGGCGAAGCGGGGCCGTGAGGCTGGGGATCAGAAGCCTCGATAGCTGGTTGCGACGATGACAACCGCAGCAATAACCACCAGGATGCCCACGATGAACATCACCGTGGCCAGAATGCCCAGCACCTTGCCCGCCAGCGTCATGCCTTCACCGCTGTTATCCATATTGCCCTGGCGCATGGCCGCCAAATCCTTGTTGCCCAGGATCCAGGCGACAATGCCGACCGGGGCAAATAGCAGTACCCCCAACAGGCCAAGTGTCAGTACCAGGCCGCCACGGTGCGGCGCTGCGTTTGTGTTGATCGCGGTGTTTTGCGGGGCGTTTGTCACAGGTTGATGGCGACCGGTAAAGGCGGCACCCAGCATCAATGCGCTGATGATCAGATACAGCCCGTTGTAGATGCCGCTGGAAATCAGACCGAAGAGATCGCCAGATATCCTGTCGTCATACAGCATTTCGATCAGCACGAATTGCTGCAGGCACATATAGGCGATATGGACCAGGCTGAGTAGCGAGGCGATCAGCACCAGAATGGCGGCAGTCCGTGCCTTTGGCATGAAAATGCCGGCCAGTACAAAGCCGGCAATGGCGACCAGAAAGGTTGGCAGCGCCATGGTGATGAGTTGTGCTATTTCTCCACCCATTGAAACTCCTTTTACTTGGGGGTTGGAACAAAAATCCGGGTCAGGAAAATCTTGAGGAGGCTGCGTACAGCACGCCAGCGATTGACCAGAAGCGATAGAAAGATCAGCGCGCAGCCTGCCAGTTGCAGCTGTGTCATCTGTTCACCGAACCAAGCGGCGGCCATCAGTGCCGTCCACATGGGTTCCAACACCATAATGACAACGCCATGGCTGTGCAGTGACAGGCTTTGCGCATAGGTTTGTACCAGAAAACGCAGGGCAGTGCCTACCGTGGCACTGAGCACCACCCACAGTACCAGTAGTGGTGTGGCGTTGGCCGCGACACTTTGCCAGGGTTCAAAAATGGCAGACAGCACCCCGGTCAGTACGCCCACCACGGCGAGCACTATGGTGGTTAGCGCCAGGGCCGGGACGCGAGGGTGTTCAATGGATTCACCATTCGTTCCCCGCGTAGAGAGGGGGTTGGCGGCGCGGGTGTTGAGATTGAAATAAAGCGCAAAAATGGTGGCAGCGGCCACAAAGAATAACTGCCCGGCCTCCAGATGCAGTTCCTGATCCAAAGACAGCAGGGCCAGCCCTGCGGCAGCCACTGGCAGTGCGAGCCAGGTACTGCCAGGCACCGGTTCGGCAAAAATCAGCCGGCCTAGCACTGGCACCAGCACCACGCCCAGGCTGGTCAGAAAGGCGCCTTCCCCCACGTGTTCGCCCATGGCCAGGCCCATTACCCAGCAGCTCATGGCAATGCCGAAAACGGTACCAACCCGGACACAGCGGAGCAGCTGCTGGCCGCTCAGACGGCGCAGTTGATGATGCGCCGCCATGGCCAGCAGGCTTGCCGCCAGCAGGAAGCGCAGCGACATGAATAACAGAGGAGGCATGGCCAGCACCGCTTCTTTGGAGAACATCCAGCTGATGGCAGCCAGAAGCGTGACCACCAGAAGCAGCAGGTCGGCTTTATGGGATGGGCGGATAGGCACTGAACAGTATTCGCAGTAGAAACCGGTTGGCGATGGTAGCACAGCCATGCTGACCGGTAACGACTGGTGAAACGCCGCTTTCATGGTCAAAGTAGACGCCAGTAATCACAAAAAGCGGAACGTGAGGACAGTGAATGTTTGCAGCCTGGAAAAACTGGCGGGACGCCCGTCGGGTCAGGAAGATGGGGTATACCCGGCAAGAATGGGAGGCCGCAGTGGGCGATTGGCCATTGATGGCCCGGTTTGAAGGTAAAGAGCGAACGGTGTTGTTTGATCTTTCGCTGCGCTTCCTGGCCCGCAAAAGCATCGCCTCTGGCGGCGGGTTCGCTTATACCGATGCAATGTGCCTAAAAGTGGCAACCATGGCCTGTGTGCCCATCCTGTACCTGGGGTTGGATTGGTATGACGGTTGGTACACGGTGATTTTGTATGAAGGTGCCTTCATTCCCAATCGGCCACACCTGAGCGAAGACGGCGTGGTTCATGCCCAGGGGCCTGTGCTGGCCGGTGAGGCCTGGCATCAGGGCCCGGTGATTCTCTCCTGGGACGCGATCAGTGATGCCTGTGCGCCGGATAACCGGGCCAGCAATGTGGTGATCCATGAAATGTCCCACAAACTGGACATGCGCCGTAATGGCGCCAACGGCAGGCCGCCGTTGCATACCGGGATGAACCCGAAACAATGGCATGACACCTTCACCGCGTGCTGGGAAGAGTTGCTGAGCGATTATCAGCACCACCGGCCCATGCCGGTGGATGCTTATGCGTTGACCGGTCCGGGTGAGTTTTTTGCGGTGTGCAGTGAGGCCTTTTTCGAAGGGCCGGACCAGCTCTACAAGGACTGGCCGGCCCTGTACCGCCTGTTGGCACAGTTTTATCGACAGGGAGAGCGCTGATGAAATTTATTTTTGAGGTACGGGTCAAGCCGGGCTTTAGCGTGGAGGAATATGCCCGGGGCTGGGTGGAAGCCAGTGAAATCATTCAGCAAAGCGAAGGAGCAAAAGGCACCTATTTGCACCGCAAGATTGGTTACCCGGACACCGTACTGGCCATCGCCCATTGGGAGAGCAAGACACACCGCGATGCCAAGGACGACACCCGCAGCGCCAGGGTCAAGGCAATTCTGGAAAAGCACGCCAAAGTCGTCGAGGTTACCGTGATCGGCGAGTATGAAGAGCCGGAATGGCAGGCCCTGCCAGGCACGATGTGATGCTGTTGGTTAGCGGGGCGGAGACCACTGCAACAGCTTTTCCTTGAGCTGTGAGCGGGTCACCGGCTTGGATATATGGTCGTTCATGCCGCAGGCGAAGCAGCGTTCACGATGCTCTGTGGTGGCATGGGCGGTGAGCGCCAGAATGGGCAGCGGTTCTCTACCTAGCTGACTTTCCAGATCACGGATAAGCCGTGTGGTTTGATAGCCATCCAGTCCCGGCATTTCGCAGTCCATCAATATCATATCCGCGAAGTCCTGTTGCTGGCTTATCGCCTGCAAGGCTTCTTCACCGCTGCTGGCAAGCTTGACCTCCACGGACAGGGTGTCGAGCAGTGCCCCAATCACCATCTGGTTAACGGCGTTGTCTTCCACCACGAGGACGCGTAGCCCCTCGGTACCATGCTGCGCCGGACGTTCCGGCTGGTTCTCGTTTTTCTCGCTTCGTTGCAGAGGGACCGTAAGGGTAAATATGGAGCCCTTGGCGGGTTTACTGCGTGCCTCCAGCCGTCCTTGCATTAGTTCAGCCAGCTGCCGGGAAATGGCCAGCCCCAGGCCGGTTCCGCCGTATTTTCGTGAGGTGGAGCTGTCTGCCTGCTGAAAGGAGTGAAACAGGTTGCTCAGTTCCTCACGGCTGATACCGATGCCATGATCCGATACCTGGCAGCTGAGCAACAGGGTGTCACGTTCCAGGCTGTCTGCGGTGCGGGCTTTAAGGGCGATTTCTCCGTGATCGGTAAATTTCACCGCATTGGAAAGCAAATTGAGCAATATCTGACGTAGCCGTGTCGGATCGCCCTTGACCCATTCCGGCAGGGTTTCGTCCCAGTCGCTGACCAGGTGGATGTTCTTCTGCTCCGCGCTGGCGTGGAAGATCATCAGGCAATCCTCCAGCAATTGGTGAAGATTGAATGTGCTGACCTCCAGTTGCAGTTTTCCTGAGCTGATTTTCGAAAAGTCGAGGATGTCATTGATGACATTGAGCAGGCTGCTACCGGCACTGTAGATGGTTTCCACATAGTTGCGCTGTGTCGCGTCCATGCGGGTGCCTCGGAGCAGGTCTGCCAGCCCCAGTACTGCATTCATGGGGGTGCGTATTTCGTGGCTCATCTTGGCGAGAAAATCACTCTTGGCGTCATTTTCCGCCTGAGTACGGGCAATTTCCTGTTGCCGCTGCAGGCTTTCCTTCTTCAGGCTGCGAAAGCGCCCGGCAAGCCCGAAAGACAAAAGAACCTGTTGCATGACCAGACCGACCTGAACGCCGATTACCGTGAGAATTCCGGGCAGGGTGATGACGCCATAGGCGCCCAGCGCCAACAACGTGACGGTGAGCAGGAATGTGCTCCATGCCAACACGAAAATGCGGGCCTCGGGGCGTCCCTGAAATAGACTGTAAAGTCCCGAAAGCAGCAAGACCGCCAGCGTCAGCAGGGCAACGCCACCTTGCAGTGGAGCCAGGGTGCCGACGGGGCTAGCCAGCAGGATGGCGATAATGATGGCTTGGGTAGCGCACAGGAACAAGAGAAGCCGGTCCAGCCATTGCCATCGCCGGGTTTGTAAATAATCGCGCGCAAACAGTAACCCGGATAGCAGGCTCATGTAGCCAAAAAAGTGATTGGTGTTTTGCGGTAATACCTGGGATTCGAACCAGAATTGCTGCAAAACCCCCTGCAGGGTAGCCACATAGAGTGTGGATGAGGCCAGATGCAGAACATAGAAGCGGCTGTTTCTTTCACGTCCGCCCAGCCATAGCACCAGGTGGTAGCACAGTAGCCCCAGGCCAATGCCGTAAAACCCTCCCATTAGCCATTCGTTGCTGCTTTGTTGTTCGATGAATGTATTTCGGCCGACGAGGCTGACCGGTACGGTCATGGCGCTGGTCAGTGAGTAGACGCGCAGATACAGGGTGCGCGGGGTATCCGGTAACAGCGTGAAGGGGAGAGTGAAAGTGCGGATATGCACGGGGCGGCTGGAAAAAGGCAAGGTGTCGCCCATATGGGTTGATTGCACGCCTCGGTCGTCGACCAGAAAAAATCCACTTCATCCAGGATGGCATAGTCGACCTGTAGCCACAGCGGTAATTCCCCGTCGCCAGTGTTTTCGAAGCGCACGCGAAACCAGCAGGCGTCGCGCCGATAACCAAAGCTGATTTGTTGGCGCTTGAGCGGCTGGTAGTCAGCCTGGCGGGCGTCGGTCAGGTTGGCTTCGCCGGTACCATCACACCAGCTTTGCAAGTTGGGAGCGAGCGGCATGGACTGCACTGGGGGGTGCAGTGAGAGGGTTTGTATCGGTGTCGAAGTGCCGGCCAGCGCGATGCCTGGCAGGTTCGCGAGCAGTAGCAATCCAATCAGTGCCCTGACCAACATGGATTTCCCTCCGTTCTCAATCGGATTGGCTGCGTCGCTATTGGCAAATAGCCTGTCTACGCGATGCCATTATCCTGGCAGAGAACACCTGATTTTATTGTTTTATCGGGCCAAGGAGCCTCATGGCACACCTGCCTGAAAGCTCGAGCAGCAAGGCTGCGCAGGCAATTTATCGTGACACTATGGTGGCGCAATTGTCCCAGTGAGGCCAGTGATGGAAGGCTACATGAGAACAGGCAAGGTGGTGTGAAAGGGGGGGCGAAGAGGGCGGCGTGCGGCTATCGGCGTGCCCCTGTTGCGCGAGTGGCCAACAACAGGGGCACGTCACGATAGGGAATCAGCCTTCCGGCAGGGTGATATTCAATTCGAGAATCTCACATCCGGATTCCCGGTCAACCTGAACGTTAACCGCGTCCTGATCCACTGGCACATACTTGCGTACTACCTGAAGCAGCTCTTCCTGAAGCTGTGGCAGGTAATCCGGGCCGCCGCGGGTGGAGCGTTCGCGGGCGACAATGATCTGCAGGCGTTCTTTTGCCACAGATGCCGTGTTCTGCCTCTTGGGAAGCAGATAACTGAAGATGCTCATCCGTTAGCCTCCAAACAGACGGCCGAATAGACCTTTCTTGTTAGTGGTAAGAAAGCGGTGCGGCAGCTGGTCGCCCAGAAAGCGGGCAACGGCATCGCTGTAGGCCTGGCCGGCATCGGACTCTGTATCCAGAATCACCGGGCTGCCGGAGTTGCTGGCGTTGAGTACCGCCTGGGATTCCGGAATCACGCCCAACAGTTCGATGGCGAGGATTTCCTGCACGTCTTCCACCGAGAGCATCTGCCCGTTTTCCACCCGTTCCGGGGAGTAACGTGTCAGCAGCAAGCGAGAGGGAATATCGCCATCGCCTTGTTCGGCATGGCGGGTCTTGCTGGCCAAAATGCCGATGATGCGGTCGGAGTCCCGTACGCTGGAGACTTCCGGGTTGGTGACGACCACGGCCTCATCGGCGAAGTAGGCGGCCATCAGGGCGCCTTTTTCGATGCCGGCGGGGCTGTCGCAGATAATGTAGTCCATCTGCATGTCATCACGCAGGGCGTTGAGCACGCCTTCCACGCCTTCAATGGTGAGGGCGTCCTTGTCGCGGGTCTGGGAGGCCGGGAGGATGAACAGGTTGTCCACCTTCTTGTCCTTGATCAGCGCTTGCTTGATGTTGGCATCGCCACTGATCACGTTGACCAGATCATAGACCACACGGCGTTCGCACCCCATGATCAGGTCCAGGTTGCGCAGGCCCACATCAAAATCAATCACAGTGGTTTTAAAACCGCGCAGGGCAAGGCCTGTGGCCAGCGCTGCACTGGTGGTGGTTTTGCCGACGCCACCCTTGCCGGATGTCACGACCACGATCTTCGTCACGCTCTTCTCCTTACCTTCCATGTTTCATGCACGCTAGTTCAGCGCGGTAAAATGCATCGCTTCGCCCTGCATGTATAGATGCACGGGCCGGTTACGGTATGACTCGGGCAGGTCTTCGGCTACCCGATAATGGCCGGCAATGGATACCAGTTCGGCATTCAGTTGCTGGCAAAAAATACGTGCGCTGGTATCGCCGCGAACCCCGGCCAGGGCGCGGCCGCGCAGGTTGCTGTACACATGAATGTTGCCGTCGGCCATGATTTCCGCGCCGGTGCTCACCGGGGCGAGCACGATCAGGTCGCCACGGCTGTAGACCTGCTGACCGGAGCGTACCGGCTGGTCGATGACCATGGTTTCAACCTGCTGAGCAGCGGGCTTGCTGTTCGCAGCACCATCGTCCGTGGCCGGTGCGGGTTCGGCGCGGCGGGGTACATCACGGCCGCCGGCCAGGCTCAACGTGCCCAGACCCAGCATGCTTGCTGTGTCCGTATCAATGTTTTCGCTACGGGCCAGGGCAACCAGATTGACCCCCAGGCTGCGCAGCGTATCCACAGCGGCCATCAGCGCCACGGGATCGCTATCCAGCTCCGGGCTCACATCGATTACCACGGGGGCTTCCTGTAGCCACTGGGCGGCGTCTTCCAGGCGCTGACTCACCTGTTGGTGGAGGACATTGGCATCCAGATTTTTCAACTGGAGGACCGTCATCATCAGCATGCGGCCCTTGAATTCGATTGCGGTTTTTTCTTCGACGACTGCTGTCATTACTGACCTGTTGTCCGAGGGGCAAAGGGAGGCAAAAAGGCGCTCCGGGCCCAGTGGGGCGTAATTTGGGCAAGACTAGACGAAAGCGACCATGCGTAAAAGCGCCAAAAGGGTGATCTGAATGTTAAATCTCTGTGAGATTGGGCAGATCGGGGATTAACTGCTGGAAAAAGCAGCATTTTGCGCAAAAACGTCAGCGTTGCCTTTTTGTGAAAATGAGCACTGGTTAATTTTTGTGCAGCGGTGCAGGTTCATCGCAAGCCGGAACGTCACTTCGGAGCCGGCTGGCAGGAGGGACTGGAAAAGAAGAGAAGGGCGGAATGGTGAGCACCATCCCGCCCCGGTGGTTTACATCATTGGCCGTTCGGCGTGAACCTTCACTTCTTTCAGGTCCTTGTCGAAGGCGTCGGTGAGCAGGCAGTCGTAACGCATGGCGTCGTACTCGTTGATGGCCTCTACCTGGCTCTCGTTGATGATGCCCTTGCGGGCCGCATCCTGCAGTTTTTCCAGCACGGTCTCGCCTTCCAGTTGACCTTTGCCTTCTGCCTTCAGGTAAGCAAGGAAGCCGGGCTCCACTTCCAACAGTTTGTTGAAGGTGGCTTCCACGCGGCCGATGGAATCCTCCGGATCCTGGGAGATATAGGCGGGTTCCGCCAGCGCATCACGCACCGAACTGGGTTCCATGATCATCTGCCCCAGAGTGCGTATCTGATCGTCGCTGGGTGCCTGGGCCTTGCAGGGGCGACCCAGCGGGAAGAACAGGCGCTTGAGCACGTGGCCGAGGCCAAAGAAACCGAAGTTGCGCGAGAACGCTTCCAGGGAGTCGTGGGCCCGGCTGAAGGCCAGCCGCAGCGCATAGTGCGCATGGGCATCGTTGGCCTCATCGCGGGGCAGGGTGGCGTGGTACTTGAGAATGGCACAGGCAATCAGCAGCTGGCTGTGCACATCACCCAGCCGGGCGGACAGCAGCTCGCGCCGCTTCAGATCGCCGCCCAGCAGCGCCAGGGCCATGTCCGAGACGCTGGCCAGTACCGCACTGTAGCGGCTGACCAGACGATACCAGGGCGCACTGAACGCGTCGGAATTACCGGGGGCATCAGACAGGTAGGGGCCCGCGAAGGCCTGCACGATGGCACTGCTGATATTGCCCAGCGTATGGCCTGCATGGGAGAAGAACAGGTCATCGAAGTCCTGCAGCCCCTGCTTCTTGTCTTCCGCCTGTATGGCTTGCAGTTCGTCATAGAGGAACGGATGGCAGCGCATGGCGCCTTGGCCGAAGATCATCAGTGAGCGGGTGAGGATGTTGGCCCCTTCCACGGTGATGGCAATGGGGGTGGACTGATAGGGCAGGGCCAGGAAGTTACGCGGGCCCAGCTGGATGCCGCGGCCACCGGCGATATCCATGCCGTGGTTGATCAGCTCACGCATCATTTCGGTGGCATGGTATTTGGCCATGGCGGTCACCACGGACGGTGCGCCGTCTTCCAGCGAACGGGTCACCAGATGGCGGTAGGCTTCCAGGGTGTAGGCCAGCGCCGCCACATCGGCGGACGCTTCCTGTACGCCCTCGAATTCGCCGACGGCCGTATTGAACTGGCGACGAATGCGGCCAAAGGCACCGGTCATCCGGTAGCCCATTTCGCCACTGGCGGTGGCCAGTGCAGGCAGGGAGACGCCGCGGCCGGCACCGAGGCATTCAATCAGCATGCGCCAGCCTTTGCCGGCCATATCCGGGCCGCCGATGATGGCATCGAGAGGCACGAACACATCCTTGCCATTGATGGGGCCGTTCATGAACGGGGAACCGGGGTAGTGCCGGCGGCCGATTTCCACGCCTTTGGTGTCGGCGGGAATCAGGGCGCAGGTGATACCGAGGTCTTCCTCATCACCGAGCAGTTTTTCCGGGTCATAAAGCTTGAACGCAAGCCCCACCACCGTGGCCACCGGGGCCAGGGTGATCCAGCGTTTGGCGAAGTTCAGGCGCATGCCCAGCACTTCCTTGCCGTCGATCTTGCCTTTGCAGATGACGCCGGTATCGGGAATGGCGCCGGCATCGGAACCGGCTTCCGGCCCGGTAAGGCCAAAGCAGGGAATCTCGTCGCCCTTGGCAAGGCCGGGCAACCAGCGGTCTTTCTGTTCCTGGGTGCCGTATTCCGCCAACAGTTCACCCGGGCCGAGAGAGTTGGGCACCATGGCGGTGACGGCGGCGGTGAGTGAGCGGGTGGCAATCTTGCTCATGATGCGGCTTTGCGCATAGGGCGAGAAGGCCTTGCCGCCGTATTCGGTGGGAATGATCAGGCTGAAAAAGCCCTTGTGCTTGAGGAAATCCCAGACCTCTTCGGGCAGGTCTCGCAGTTCGTGGAAGATCTGCCACTCATCAAGCATGTCGCACAATTGCACCACTTCGTTGTCGATGAAGGACTGCTCGTCATCGGTGAGCGTGGTGAACTGAATGTGAGCGAATTTCTCCCAATCCGGTCGACCGGAGAACAGGTCGGCTTCGAACCAGGTGGTGCCCGCCTCGATGGCTTCACGCTCGGTATCGCCTATGGCTGGCATGACCTTGCCCAGCGCGTTGTAGACCGGTTTGGTGATGAATTTCTGGCGCAGGTCCACGTGGTTGAGCACGGTAACGCCGGCGGCGAGCAGAATCAGGGAAATGGGATGGAACAGCCAGGAAGCGAGGAAGCCGCAGAGCAGCCACACAATAACGAAAACGGCACTGCCAATGCCTCGGCTGATTTGCTGATAGAAGAGGGTCATCAGCGTGGCAATTAACAACACAATAGCCAATAGGCTAAGCATGGTGATCTCCTTTGCCTGGGTGGAATACCTTCCAGCATACGGGCGTTACCATGGAGAGCGCGTGAAACTGCCGCCAGGAACTTCAAACCGTACACCGGACTTCAGTCTAACGCGCAGATGGCACAAGTTGCACAGGATTTAACCGGATTTAATCTGGATGATGCCTTACACTTGGCGCCACTTTTAATGCGTTTTCAGGAGCATAGCGTTGCAGCCGAACAGCCCTATCATTGAAGCCACAGAGCAGAATATTCAGCAAATCCTTGAACAATCCCAACAGATCCCGGTGATCGTGGATTTCTGGGCCAGCTGGTGCCAGCCCTGTCAGCAGATGGCGCCGATACTGGAGCGGCTGGTCAATGAATACCAGGGCAAGGTGCTGCTGGCGAAGGTGAATGCAGATGAACAGCAAATGCTGG
>NZ_LWEZ01001061.1:0-46237 GCF_001634945.1 Alcanivorax sp. HI0044 | reverse complement strand
CGACTGCCTCCATTGCGCTGCTGTCCTTTGTCGTGTGGGCTCACCACATGTTCACCGTGGGCATGCCGCTGGCCGGTACCCTGTTCTTCATGTACATGACCATGCTGATCTCCGTGCCTACCGGCGTGAAGGTGTTCAACTGGGTCGCAACCATGTGGCGCGGGTCCATGACCTTTGAGCTGCCGATGAAGTGGGCGATCGCTTTTGTGGTGCTGTTCACTTGTGGTGGTCTGTCCGGCCTGATGCTGGCGATCACCCCGGTAGACTTCCAGTACCATGACACCTACTTCGTGGTGGCGCATTTCCACTACGTGCTGGTGACCGGTGCGATCTTCTCCATCTTCGCTGCGGCCTACTACTGGCTGCCGAAGTGGTCCGGGATCATGCCCAACAAGACCCTGGGTGAGCTGCACTTCTGGAACTCCCTGATTTCCGCCAACTTGCTGTTCTTCCCCATGCACTTCGTGGGTCTGGCTGGCATGCCGCGTCGTTACGCTGACTACGCGCTGCAGTTTGCGGACTACAATTTCTGGATTTCCATTGGCGGTTTCTGGTTCGGCCTCTCGCAGTTGTTGTTCCTGGCTGTGGCCGTATTGTGTGCCATGAAGAAAGGCGAGAAAGCCCCGGCCAAGCCGTGGGAAGGTGCTGAAGGCCTGGAATGGGAAGTGCCGTCACCGGCGCCGTTCCACACCTATGACACCCCGCCGGTGGTCAAGTAACAGACACATAACGAGGGCACTATGAGCGAGAATCAGCAACTCAGCGTGGAGCAGCGCAACAAGCGCACGCTGAAAAAGCTGTTGATCTGGGCGGTGGCCATGTTTGGCTTCGCCTTCCTCATGGTGCCCTTTTATAACGTTATCTGTGATGTCACCGGACTGAATGGAAAAACATCGAGTACGGCCGCCACCCAGGCGCCTGAAAATGTGGTGGCAGACCGTACCGTGACTGTGGAATTCATTACCCAGAAGGGCGACGGAATCAGTGGTGAATTCACTTCTGAGACCAAGCGGGTCAAGGTGCATCCGGGGGAAATTACGCTGGTGCACTTTTTCGCAAGCAACCCGACGTCATCGGACATGATTACCCAGAGCATCCCGTCGGTAACACCGGGGGAAGCGGCTCGATACCTGCACAAGACGCAGTGTTTCTGCTTCGATCAGCAGACCTTGCTGGCAGGTGAGCGCAAGAACATGCCGATGATTTTCTATCTGGACCCGGACATTCCCAGTCACATTAATCAATTCACTCTGTCGTATACGATCTTCGATGTGACAGAGCGGGTCGCCGGTAAAAACAACAGCGTGGCTGCTAACTAGAACAGCCGGTTGTAGAGGAGATTTTTTAATGGCTACTGAAAAGTATTACGTTCCCGAGAGCAGCCCCTGGCCGTTGACCGCGTCCATCGGTTTGTTCATGACCGCCATTGGCGGTGCGCACTTCATTCAGCAGAGCACCATGGCAGACATGGAGCCCAGTTTCTTCGGCAAGCCCCTGTTCTTCCTGGGTCTGACCTGGTTACTGATAGTGATCGCCCTGTGGTGGCGTGACACGATCAAGGAATCTGTGGGTGGCTTGCACAGTAATCAGCTGGGCGGTTCCTACCGTCAGGGCATGCTGTGGTTCATCTTCTCCGAAGTGATGTTCTTCGCGGCCTTCTTTGGCGCCATGTTCTACACTCGCTGGTTGATTCTGCCGTGGTTGTCCGGGGAAGGCAGCAACGCCATGACCCACGAACTGCTGTGGCCGAACTTCCAGGCCATGTGGCCGCTAACCGTGACCCCGGCGGGTGATACCACCCAGGCCATGGGAGCATGGGGGCTGCCGGCTATCAACACGGCTATCCTGCTGGTGTCGTCCATCACGCTGACCATTGCTCACCACGCCTTGCTGGAAGGCAAGCGCGGTACCCTGATCGCTTTCCAGGCGGCCACGGTGGTGCTGGGGATCATCTTCCTGTTCCTGCAGGTGGAAGAATACATCCACGCTTACACCGAGCTGGGTCTGACCCTGGATGCGGGTATCTACGGTAGCCTGTTCTTCCTGCTCACCGGTTTCCACGGTGCACACGTGACCATCGGTACCATCTTCCTGTTTGTGACCCTGCTGCGTGTGATCAAGGGGCACTTCGATGAAGAGAATAACTTCGCCTGGGAAGCGGGTGCCTGGTACTGGCACTTTGTGGACGTGGTGTGGCTGTTCCTGTTTATCACGGTGTACTGGTTGTAAGAGACGCTGCACGCGTCACGCGACAGGCAACACAAAAAAGCCGCGCCCCGAGAGGGACGCGGCTTTTTTTGTGGCTGGTGTTTGATGCCAGATGCATGACGGAAAAAAGCAGAGAGGAAGGGGGTGTTCTGTGGGAGCTTGCCCACACACAGTAAGGGGTCAGGAGTAGGTCTGATTAGGCGTAGCCGTAATCAGACATTCAGCGTGAATGGGGCCTGCCGCCGAATTCTTCGCCCGCAGGCTGGCTCCCACAACTGAGCAAGGGAGCCAGCCCAGCCTTGTCAGGCGTTAGGCGTTCGGCATCAGGCGTTGCGTAATCCACTGGCCAATATCCCGAATCTGTTCCAGGCAGACCATGTGCTCCATGGGGTAGCTGCGGTATTGCGGGGTATAGCCCAGTTCAGTCAGGGTGGCTGCGGCCCGTTGGCCCAGCTGTTCCGGTACCATCGGGTCCATGCTGCCATGGCAAATCATTACTGGCAGGGCGGCATTGGCCTCGCTGGGTGTGACGGGCATGGCCATGTAGGTGGAGAGAGCAAGCAGGCCGGCCAGAGGCTTGGGCTGACGCAGGGCGGCCTGGTAGGCAACGGCACCACCTTGTGAGAAACCCGCAATAATGATGCGTTCGCTGGGAATGCCGCGGGCGATTTCCCTCTCGATGAGTGCATCTACCGCGTCCGCTGAGGCCAGAACGCCGGCTTCGTCCACTTTGCGGTCGATATCCATGGCGAGAATGTCGTACCAGGCGGGCATGACCATGCCCCCGTTCACCGTAACGGGAATCTGCGGGGCATGGGGAAAGACAAACCGCACGGGCAGGTCCGCAGGCAGCTGAAGCTCGGGGACAATGGGCTCAAAATCGTGACCGCTGGCGCCCAGGCCGTGTAGCCAGATCACACTGGCGGTGGCTTGGGCTGATGGTTCAATTTCAACGCAACGCAATAGATTACTCATGGTCAGTCTCCTCCCGAGACAATAATTCGCACGGCTTCAAGTTGGCACTGAGCTTCGCTGAGGCATTTTTCCAGAGCCTGTGTTTGCGCTTCCAGGGCTTCTACTTCTTCATGACGGACCGCCGGGTTTTTGGCTTGCAGGGCTTTCAGGCGAGCCAGCTCGTGGGCTTGTTCGGCGCGCATTTTTTCCTGGGCAGCGGCAATAATGCTTTCGGCTTCCTGACTGGCGCTGGTTTCGTCGGCTTTCAGCAATTTTTCCAGCAGGGGTTTCTGACTGCCAACGATCTTGCGGCTGAGAGGCTTGTCCATCTTGTGGCATTGCTGGCTCAGGCCGTCGTGGCTGATGGCCTGGCTGATATTTTTGCCATTGGCATCCAGCAGGTGACGAATTACCGTGGTGGGCAGGAAGCGGTCTGCCTGCAACTGTTTGGGGGCAATGGCATCAACGGTATAGATGGCTTCGATCAGCAGGGTGCCAGCCTTGATTTTGGGATTTTTGAGCAGGCTGACGGCGGCTTTGCCACGGTGTTCGGTGAGCATCATCTCCAGGCTGCCGGTGACCATGGGATGCTCCCAGGTCAGGAATTGCATGTCGTCGCGGGCCAGTGCGGTGGCCCGGTTGTCGGTCATGGTGACGCCTTCTTCCGGCAGAGCGGGGAACGCATCGCGCATGTGCGGGCCGGGTTTGAGGATGATGGCCGTGTCGGAATGATCTTCCTGTTCCACGCCGTAACGATCAAAGATGCGCTGCATGAAAGGCAGAGGGCTGTCGTCATCGGCCGCAATCAGGTCGGTGATCAGCGCCTCGGCTCGCTCACCGTCGAACGAACTCAGCTCTAGCAGTCGGTCGCGGCCGGTCTCCAGTAGCGTATGCAGTTCGTTAGTGATGGTGCGGGTATCGTCGACCAGCGCTTCGATGGCGGTGTATTCCGGGTCGCCGGTAAGCAGTGGCTCCAGCGCGTCGCGGCTGCGCAGGTAGATGTCGTGGCCGGCCGGGTTGGTGTGCTCGAAGGCGTTCATGCCGTCGTGATACCAGCGGAACAACACCTCCTGGGCGTGCTGCTCGAAGTAGGGCACGTGAATCTGGATATCTTCGCTCTGGCCGATACGGTCCAGCCGGCCGATACGTTGTTCCAGCAGGTCCGGGTTCAAGGGCAGGTCCAGCAGCACCAGATGATGAGCAAACTGGAAGTTACGGCCTTCGGAGCCGATTTCCGAGCAAATCAGCGCCTGGGCACCGTCGAAGTCATCGGCGAAAAAGGCGGCGGCCCGGTCCCGTTCGATCAGGTCCATGTCTTCATGGAACATGGCCACGTTCATGCCCAGCTTGTAGTTACAGTGGGCATGCAGGTCGGTGGCGGTGTGCTTGCTGGCACAGATCACCAGCACCTTGTCGTGACGATGCTGTTTGAAAAAGTTTTCCAGCCAGTTCACTCGGGGATCCAGGCTGCACCAGCGATCATCGTGGAACAGGGTTTCCGGGTGCAGGTGGCCGTCAATTTCTTCGTCGCTGTCGTATTTGTATTCGTCCGGCAGCGTCAGCGGGATGCCGTGCGCGTGGCGGGCCGGGAAGCCGGCGATGTTGTGGCGGGTATTACGGAACATGACGCGGCCGGGGCCGGAGCGGTCCAGCAGTTCCGTGAGGATTGCATCGCGGTCCGCTTCGTCAATATTCATGTCCGGCAGCAGGGCAACGGCTTCTTTCTTCAGTGCTGCATCCCAGCTGGGTTCGTCATGCAAACGGCCAGCCAGCGCCGCCACATCCTGATAGTGCGCTTGCTCGTCCTTGAAGGCCTCCAGGCTGGGGTAGCGTTCCGGGTCGAGCAGACGCAAGCGAGCGTAATGGCTTTCCAGGCCCAATTGTTCGGGTGTTGCGGTGAGCAGCAACAGCCCACGGGCCTTTTGGGCAATGGTTTCCACTCGCTGGTAATCCTCACTGGCCTGGCCAGCGGACCACTCCAGGTGATGGGCTTCATCCACCACCAGTAGATCCCAGTCGGCGGCGGCTAGCTGCTCGATATCGCACTCACTGAGAAAGTCGGTGCTGCACAGAATCAGCTGCTCGCTGAGGAACGGGTTGTCGTCACCGGAGGCTGCGCGGACGGAATCTGAGTCGCCGGCAGTGTCTTCGTCCGGTGTGTTTTCCTCTTCAATGATTTGCGCGAGCATGTCCTTGATGCTGGTTTCCGGCTGCAGGGCGTTAAGGCGCTCGGCATCAAAGATAGAGAAGTGCAGGTTGAAGCGGCGCACCATTTCCACAAACCACTGGTGCACCAGTGGGGAAGGCACCACCACCAGTACCCGCTTGGCCCGGCCGGTGAGTAGTTGCTGATGCAGGATCAGGCCGGCTTCGATGGTTTTCCCCAGGCCCACTTCATCGGCTAGCAATACCCGTGGGGCAAAACGGTTGGCCACCTGGTCGGCGATATACAACTGGTGGCCAATCAGGTCGATGCGCGGGCCACGCAACCCCTTGATGGTGGATTGCTGCTGGCGGCAGTGCGCATTGAGGGCGTCGATACGCAGTTCAAACCAGCGATTGGAAGACAGTTGATTGGACAGCAGGCGGTCCAGTGCCGCCGTCAGGCGCAGGGTGTGACCCAGGTTGGTTTCCGGCACCGGCTGAATATCGTCCGGGCTGCCATCTTTCGGGTGCGCCATGTAGACCTTGAGGCCGTTGAGCTCGTTGACTTCGGTGACCACCAGCTCCATTTCATCGGCGGTGCGGATGGTGTCGCCGCTGTCGAAGGTGACCCGGGACAGGGGGGCATTGTTCTTGGCGTAGGTGCGCTCTTCCTCTACCGCCGGGTATTCAACGGTGACCAGTCGGTAATCCAATTCCTTGATGATGCCGAGGCCCAGCTCGGTTTCGGATTCGCTCAGCCAGCGTTGGCCGGGGATAAAGTCAGTCATTGTTGCTGCCGGTGATTGCTTGGGGGGCGAATTATACGGGTTTGTACGCCCCCCTTCGATGGGTGAGGCCTATTGAATCTGATTTCGGAACCAGCGGCGGGTGGCCTCATCGGCGGGGAAGTAATGTTCGATGCGCAGTTCTTCCATGACCACATCCAGCGCGGTGCCAAAGCTGGCCAGGGTGGAGAAGCTGCGTAGCCGCTGGCCGGCCAGCTCAATGTCCAGGGCCATCATGGGCGCGCTGTGATCATTACCGGGTGGTTGATGCAGCAGGGCGTCCAGATCGGCCAATTCCGCCAGCCGATCAAGCAATGTGGCCAGTGCCGGGTCAGGGCGAGCTTGCTGGTCACGGTGCAGGCGGCGCAGCAGGAAGGCGGCCACCTCATCCCAGTTGCGCAGAAACGGCCGATAACCCTGGGGATGGAACACCAGTTCGACCACATTGGCGGTCTGTGGAAAAAGCCCGCGCTCCTCAATCATCAGGCCCATCAGCCGCTGCTGAGCCTCGTTGGCCATTAATACATTCCAGTGGGCATCGAGGACGACGGCAGGCAGCGGGTTGTGGTTTGTGAGCATGACGCTCAGCGCTTCGCGCACCGGTGCCATGCTGTTACTGCTCAGGTCCGTTTCGGTGAAGGCAGGTGCGTAACCCGCCGCCAGCAGTAGTCGATTCGTGTCCCGGCAGCTTAACTCCATTTCCAGTGCCAGACGTTTGAGCATGGCAGGGCTTGGCTGGCTGCGTCCGGTTTCGATAAAGCTCAGGTGCCGGCTGGATACGTCGGCCCGTAACGCCAGTTCCAGTTGGCTGAGGCGGCGGGCTTTACGCAGTTCCGCGAGTATCTGGCCAGTCTGCATCGGGGCTCTCACTTTTCTGTGGCGGATCAGCATGGTCATGGCCGCCAGGCTTCGCCATTACCTCTGGGGTAATTGTTTCACTTCCTTGTTCAGCAGAGGCTGAATCTAACACTAACCGGCCCGTTGCGGTAATTCGCGACCAAAGCCAGAAAACTGGAGGTGCATCATGCCCTGGAGATCACTTAAACATGCTCTGTTATTCAATGCTGTCTGCTCAACGTTATTGGGAGCGGCGCTCTTGCTGGCCCCGGGCTGGCTGGCGTCACTGATGGGGGCGTTCAGCCCGCAGATACTGATGATTCTCGGGGGCGCCTTGCTGGTTTTTGCAGCGGATGTGGTTTTTGTGGCCACGCGCAAACCCATATCGTCCGGGCCGGCTAAGATGGTGACACTGGCGGATCTGGCCTGGGTGCTGGCAACGCCGGTGGTCATGCTGCTGGGGGCTTCGTGGTTGTCATTCTGGGGGCATGTTCTGCTGCTGGATGTGGCGTTGCTGGTAGCGTTCTGCGCCCTGTGTCAGTGGCGGGGACTGCAGCGGCAAGGGGCACAACCCGAGCAGGGCACTGCTCATGATTGAAATGACTGCGTTGGCGTTTCTGTTGATGGGGGCGGTGGCGCTGGTGTCGCCCCATTCGATAACGCGGTGGGTGGCGATAACCGCGCTGCCCGTGCCGGCCCGCAGCGAAGTCCGCGCTGTGTATGGCGGCTATGGTGTGGCAATGGCTGTGTTGTTAATGGTGTGTCGTGATCAGCCGCAATGGCGTGACGGGGTGGTGGTGAGCTTGTCGATGGCCTTGCTGGGCATGGCGGCTGGCCGGTTACTGTCCTGGCTGGTGGATCGCCGCCTGGATCGTTACCCCGCATTGTTCATGGTAATAGAAATCGTTCTGGGGCTGGGGTTGCTGAACTCGCTTTAGGGCTCATTTACGGTTCTTCACGGGTTAGAGTAAATAGCATGCTTCTCGATGCCGGATGCCTGACGTAAAGCCCCTTGCCTGAGCGACTGTCGTCGGGCATCCGGCGTCCAGCGGTTGCCGGGCGGGCTAATGAGACAAGTTCTGAAGCCGGCTGATCACTCAATTCCGCGATGAACCTAATTTACGGTATGCTCTGGTTACCAGTTGTAGTCATGGTGCTGAGCTAATGGGCGATATTCTGCCGTTCAAAAAACCGCAAAAGAAGATGCCAAAAAAAGGCATGTGTCAGCACGACTTTCACAAGTGGGTGATCTGCAAGGAAAAGCAGTTTGATGTGAAGCAGGGAAAGCTGGTGACGGTATACCGCTGTGATCGCTGCGGCAAAGAGAAAGTCAAAGCGCACTAATCGGATGATCCAGATGCTTGAAATGCGATCCAGTTGTGAAAGTTGCCAGTGTTCCCTGGCGGCCGATGCAGAAGCCTATATCTGCTCCTATGAATGCACCTTCTGTGTGGACTGCTGCACCATCCATGCAAGCCGCTGCCCCAATTGTCAGGGTGAACTGGTGAAACGCCCCCGCCGTCAGGAGGCCAGTAATGAAAGCGGCTGAGCCAATGTCTCTGCCTGGCGGCGCAGGCTATACCTTGCCGGTCAACTGGTACTCGGCAGAAAGTGCCAGCGGATCGGTGATTTTAATGGCGGCACTAGGCATGGGGGCGCGTTTCTATCAGCCATTGGCGCAGGCATTACAGGCGGCCGGGTTGAACGTGGCCTTACTGGAACAACGAGGCCATGGCGACAGCCCCTGGCGCCCGTCGCATCACTGCGACTGGGGCTTTCGTGAGGCTTTGGTCAATGAAATACCTATGGCGCTGGACTGGGTGAAAAGCCGTTCTTCGTCCTTGCCGGTTTATCTCATGGGACACTCTCTGGGCGGCCATTATTCTGCCATGGCGGCTGGTGTTTACGGTGAGCAAATAGACGGCATTATTCTGGCTGCCTGTGGCAGCCCCTGGCTGGGTGGCTTTACCGGTAAGACCCGCCGCAAGCTGAAAGTTCTTTGCGCCATCATCCCGCCTGCATCGGCGTTGTTGGGTTATTACCCTGGCGACAAATTGGGGTTTGGCGGTCGTGAAGCCAGAACCCTGATGCAAGACTGGCTGGCCCTGGCGAAAACCAACCGGTATCAGGCCAATGGCTTCAGCGACGACCTGGATTGTGGTATCGCGCAGTATAGTGGGCCGGTGTTGAGTCTGCGCATGGCGGATGATGCCTTTGCGCCGCCCGCGTCGGTGGAGGCGGTAAACGAAAAATTCATCGCAGCGACCGTGAGCAATGTGTTGCTGGATAAGCAGGCATTGAATGACCGTGCAGATCATTTTCGCTGGGCACGTTCTCCGGCGGCGGCGGTGAAAGAAATTGTCCGCTGGCATGAAAAAAACGGCGCACAAAATAATAACGGCGGTCATAACACTTGACCCACACTATTTATTTTTTCATGTGATCCGCAATTAACTCACTAAAAGGATGCCCGTATGGCCATCGTCCTGCACCAATTCCCGATTTCCCACTATTGCGAAAAAGTGCGCTGGGCACTGGACTACAAAGGCGTGGATTACCGGGTGAAGAACCACCTGCCAGGCCTGCATTTGAAGAAGATGAAGGCGGTGGCGCCGTTCAGCAGTGTGCCGGTGCTGGAGCACGACGGGCACTACGTGCAAGATTCAGCGGCCATTATCAGCTATCTGGATACGCAGTTCCCGGCCCGCTCATTGACCCCGCAGAGCCAGGAGGAACGAGAAGAGGCGCTGCGCTGGGAAACGTTCTGCGACGACAATATTGGGCCGCACGTTCGCCGTTACTGTTATCACACCTTGCTGGACCACCCGAATTTGGTGATTCCCTTTTTTGCCAAGGGTGGGCCGTTCTGGGGGAAGGCATTTTTGCGGGCGATTTTCCCGAAATTACAGGGGCTGATGCGCAAGGGAATGCAAATCCGCGAGCCCCATGTCAGCGACAGCCGTGTGGCTCTGGAGCAGTCTATCCAGACCTTGTCACAGGCTTACCAGGGGCGCACCTACCTGGTGGGTGAGCAATTCTCGCGGGCAGACCTGGCGGCAGCCAGCTTGCTGGCGCCGCTATTTATGCCACCGGCGTACGGGCTGGACTGGCCTTCCTCCATGCCTGAGCCCTTGCAAACCTGGGTGAACGGCCAGGCGGAACATCTTGCTCCTTATCGACGTTTTTATCAGGAGGAAAGGGGTTGATGCCCAACGCCTCCTATTCTGCATGAACCGCGCCGAGGGTAACCATGATGTGGACTGGTCCTAATCCAGCACCATGATGGCCTGGCCGACATTGATTTGCTGGCCTTCCTGCCGAGTGAGGGCAGCAACCTTGCCTGTGGCGGGGGCGTAAATTTCTATTTCCATTTTCATGGATTCCAGTACCGCCACCACATCGCCCTGACTCACGTTGTCGCCTTCCTGCACCTTCAGTTTCCAGATGCTGCCCGCCACCGGGGATTCCACGGGGGTGCCTTGCACATCGTCAGCGCCGTTGTCCGCGTCCAGATCCTGTTCTGACTGGAAGTTGATCTGGCCACTTTCCACCCAGCGTTGCAGCTCTTGATCAAAGGCCCGGTTGCGGGCATCGGTGAAGGTGGCGATATCCTGCTGGTTGTCATCGAGAAATTGCTGGTAGGCGTTCAGGCTGAACGTGGTCTCTTCCACCTGAATCGGGTACTGCCCCTTGGGGAAATCCCGGCGTATTTGCTTGAGTTCCTCGTGGCTGACTTCGTAGAAACGAATCTGGTCGAAGAAGCGAAGCAGCCAGGGCTGGTCAAACGCCTCTGTCTGGCGGTAGCGATTCCACATCTGCAGGGTGCGCCCGACAAACTGGTAGCCGCCGGGACCTTCCATGCCGTAGACGCACAGGTAGGCGCCGCCGATGCCCACGGAGTTTTCTGCCGTCCAGGTGCGGGCCGGGTTGTACTTGGTGGTGACCAGACGGTGTCGTGGGTCGTAGGGGGTTGCCACCGGGGCACCCAGATACACATCGCCAAGGCCCATCACTACATAGCTGGCGCTGAACAGGATCTTTTTGACCTCGTCCACGTTATCCAGCCCGTTGATGCGGCGAATAAATTCCAGGTTGGAGGGGCACCAGGGGGCATCCTTGCGTACGGACTGCATGTATTTTTCGATGGCCTGATGACAGGCCTCGTCATCCCAACTTAGTGGAATATGGACAATGCGTGAGGGCACTTCCAGGTCGTCCTGCTGCTGCAGGGCGTGCTCGGCATCGGCGAGTGTTTTCAGTAATGCGTGGCGCGGCAGGCGCATTGGATCGAAATGAATCTGCAGGGAGCGAATACCCGGTGTCAGTTCGATAACGCCATCCAGTTTTTGTTCTTCCAACCACAACATCAGGGCGTGGGCACGAAAGCGCAGGCGCAGGTCCAGTACCAGCGATCCATATTCCACCAGCAGATAACGATCCCCTGCGGCGCGGTAGACCACCTCCACACCGGCCTCGTCCGCCGACAGGGTGTTGAGAACCGGTGTGGTGATGGCGGTGCTTTCTACCTGTTTCACCGGGGCAGTCATGGTGGCGACGCAGGCGTCCTGCTCTTCCGCCAGTGCATCCGCGTCTGCCAGGCTGATGGCGTCGAACCGTAAGGTGTCCCCGGCTTTCAGCTGACCGAGTTTCCAGCGGTCCGCGAGGATCACGGTGGCCGGGCAGACAAAGCCGCCGAGTGAGGGGCCGTCGGGGCCGAGGATCACCGGCATGTCGCCGGTGAAGTCCACCGTGCCCACCGCGTAGGCATTGTCGTGAATGTTGGACGGATGCATGCCGGCTTCGCCGCCGTCACTGCGCGCCCAGGTGGGCTTGGGACCTACCAGGCGAATGCCGGTGCGGCTGGAGTTGTAATGCACCTGCCAGTCGGTGGAGAAGAACATGGCCATGTCGTCGTTGGTAAAAAAGTCCGGGGCGCCATGGGGGCCGTAAATAACGCGCAGGGTCCAGTGATTGCCGAGCACGGGCTTGAGGGAGTCTGGCACGGTTACTGAGTCCGGTGTCGGCGCTGCTTCCTGAAAATGCAGAACATCGCCGGTGTGCAGGGCGCGGCCACCATGGCCGCCAAACTGTCCCAGGGTGAAGGTACTGCGCGAGCCCAGATAGGGTGTGCACTGCAGGCCGCCGGCCACGGCCAGATAGGCGCGGGCCCCTTCGCCGCTGACCTTGCCCAGCTTGAGGATCTGCCCGGGCTGTATCGCGATGACGCAATAGGAGGCAACCGGCTGATCATCCAGTGTGGCTTGCATGTCCGCACCGGTGAGGGCGATGCGGGTGGCCTGGTTGAATTTCAGCGTGGGACCATTGAGGGTGAATTCGAGTCCGGCGGCGTTTTCTTCGTTTCCAAGCAGGCGGTTGCCCAGGCGGAAACTGAGATTGTCGAACGGCCCGGACGGCGGCACGCCCACGGGCCAGTAGCCGCTGCGCCCAGGGTAGTCCTGCACGGTGGTGAGTGTGCCGCCGGCCAGCACGTCCATGGTGAACGGCTGATAGCGGAAATCGTTCAGGTAGCGGGTGGTCATTTTACCCTGGGAAAAAGTCGGGTCGGCCAGAATGGCACGGATGTAATCCCGGTTGGTTTCAATGCCTTCGATGCCGGTTTCTGCGAGGGTGTTGTTCAATGCCGCCAGAGCAGCATCGCGGCTGGCTTCGTGAACGATCACTTTGGCCAGCATGGGATCGAACAGGGGGGACACCGTCAGTCCGGCTTCCACCCAGTGATCAATGCGGCGCGATTGCCCGTCTGCATCAGGGAACTGCACGGCGGTAAGCAATCCAGCGCTGGGCTGGAAATCCTTGTTCGGATCCTCCGCGTAAATCCGCGCCTGGATAGCGTGGCCACAGGCGGTCAGGTTGGTGCCGAGTTGATCCAGCGCGGGCAGTTCCCGGGCGGCCAGTTGCACCATCCATTCCACCAGGTCAACGCCATATACCTGTTCGGTGACACCGTGCTCAACCTGCAGGCGAGTATTCACTTCCAGAAAATAAAAGGCGTTGCTGTCCTGGTCGAGAATAAATTCCACAGTGCCGGCGTTACGATAATGAACGGCTTCCATGAGGGTTTTTGCGGTGGCATGCAAGTCTGCGCGCACCGCATCTGGCAGGTTGGGCGCGGGGGTTTCTTCGAGCACCTTCTGGTGGCGACGCTGGGCAGAGCAATCCCGTTCGCCCAGGGTGATAGCGTTGCCTTGGCCATCGCCGAAAACCTGCACTTCGATATGGCGAGCACGGGCGATATATTTTTCGATGAAGACGCCGTCGTTGGAAAAATTATTGGCACTTAGGCGCCGAACCGTATCCCAGGCTTTGTCCAGGCTGGCCGCGTTTTCGCAGACCTGCATGCCGATGCCGCCACCGCCGGCGGTACTCTTCAACATGATCGGGTAGCCGATGCTGTCGGCGGCGTTTAGCGCGGCGTCTTTATCGGTGAGCAGTGGGGTGCCAGAAAGTAACGGGACACCGGTATCTGCCGCCAGGGCGCGGGCGGTATGTTTCAGCCCGAAGGTGTTCATCTGTTCCGGTGTGGGCCCGATAAAGGCAATTCCGCGCGCTTCGCAACCTTTGACAAAATCCGGGTTTTCACTAAGAAAACCGTAGCCGGGGTGCACCGCATCCACGTTGTGCTCTTCCATCAAGGCGAACAGGGCATCCTGATTCAGGTAGGTATCCCGGGCGCTGCCGTCGCCAAGACAGTAGCTTTCATCGGCCTGGGTGATGTGCAGGGAGTCCCGGTCGGCTTCGGCGAAAACGGCCACGGCGGTGATGCCCATTTTCTTCAGGGTACGGATAACACGAGTGGCAATGGCTCCGCGGTTGGCAATCAGCACTTTGTTGAACATGAGAGTGTCTCTTGGCGGTAGCGGGCCGTCCCGCTATGAATTCTTGCGCTGTATCCGGGTCGTCCCGGCAGGCGCGATCAATCGTTCCAGATCAGTACTTCAATTGGTGTCGGGTTGTAGCCGTTGCAGGGGTTGTTCAGTTGCGGGCAGTTGGAAATCAGGATGACCACATCCATGCAGGCGGTCAGCTCCACATATTTTCCTGGTGCGGAAATGCCGTCCTCGAAGGTGAGGCCGCCGTCGGCGGTGACCGGCACATTCATGAAGAAGTTGATGTTATGGGTGATGTCACGTTTGCCCAGAGAAAATTCCGGATGCTGGTTAACGGCGAGCATCCAGCTGTCACGGCAGGCATGCATGCAGCGCTTTTCCAGATCGTAACGCACGGTATTGCTTTCCGTAGCACAGGCGCCCCCCAGGGTGTCGTGACGACCGCAGGTGTCGGCCACGATTTTCAGCAGCGGGTTTATCCGGTTGGACATCAGCGTGGTGCCGGCGGTGAGGTAGACATTGCCCTGTTCGCGGATGGTGTCCATGGCGCTGTAGCGTTCTCCTGGGTCAGCGGCGCTGTAGAACAGGGTGTCGGCGGCCTGGTTGCCTTGCAGATCCAGCAAACGCACGGTCTGGCCCTGCTTCACGGTATGAATGAAGTAATCACCTGCCGCCACCACTTCGCGAAAACTGGCCTGGTTCGGTTCACGTTGGCTTTCTTTGATCATGTGTTTTCCCTTGTTGCGTGATGCTTGTTACGTGCGGCGGGCCTTACATGCCCAGGTGATAAAGTCGGTTGTTCTCGAAGGCGCGGGTATTTTCCGGACGAAAATTCTTGCAGTAATCATCGTCGGACACCGGTGGTGCTTTGAACATTTCGATACCTACCGGCTTCATCGGGTAATCCTTCGCAGGATTGAGCGGATGGGGGCAGCTGTTCAGGATGACCAGGGTGTCCATTTCAAAACGCAGGGTGAGACTGGCCCCGGC
Source organism: Alcanivorax sp. HI0044 (assembly GCF_001634945.1). NCBI lineage: Bacteria > Pseudomonadati > Pseudomonadota > Gammaproteobacteria > Oceanospirillales > Alcanivoracaceae > Alcanivorax > Alcanivorax sp. HI0044. The sequence continues at coordinate 31,470 of NZ_LWEZ01001061.1, read as the reverse complement.
TTTGGCCGCAGATGAATCGAATATCAGGTTGCCGTCTTTATCGGTGGCGACTTTGGAAAAAAGATTCAAATTGGCGGCCATGTCCCGTTCGGTGAGGCCGTATTTCGCCAGCTCCGTAAGGAAGCTGTGTTCGCCGCTCAGGGTCCACTGGTTGTGATGGTCCTGATAGGTTCTTACCGGATATTTTTCCTGTAGTTTTTTTTCGCTGAGTGTTCCGCACACGGACTCATGCCAGCCGAAGTCGTCTTCCACAATGGACGCAAATACCCGGCCCATGTCGGAATACAGGCAGTTGCCCCGGGTCAGTTTGAAGGTGTGTTGGCCTTTCAGGGTGTCGGGGGCGTTGTAGCGTTCCAGCAGGTCTTCCGGGTTGTACATCAACAGGCCCAGGTTGGCGCCGCCTTCCAAATCTGTAAAACGCAGTTGCATGCCCCGGCGTACCCGCAGCGACCAGTGGGCACTGCCGGGCAAGGTGGTTTGGTAGAGAGGCTCGTCATGGAGAGAATTCGTCGTCATGGTGATCACCTTAAAAGCTGTCGATGGCGCGGCTGGTGTTGTCCACGCTTTCGTTAATGGAGGTGAGGGTGCCGGTCTGGCAGTCGCCCACAGGCAGGTCATAGGTCACGCGGGCGCCATAGGCTCCGGGGGCTTGCGGGTCCAGGCGGGGCTTGTCGAATACCCACAGGCGGGTGCCCAGATAGAAGCCTTCGTTGATGTCATGGGTGATCATGAACACGGTGAGCTTTTGTTCTTTCCACAGGGACAGCACCAGCTTGTGCATGTCGGCACGGATGCCCGGGTCCAGAGCGCCGAAAGGCTCGTCCAATAGCAGGATGCGGGGTTTTTTGATCAGTGCCTGGGCGATGGCCAGGCGTTGTTGCATGCCGCCGGACAGTTCGTGGGGGTACTTGTCAGCGGCGTGGCTGAGGCCGACGCTGTCGAGCATTTCCAGTGCCTGCTTTTTCAGTTGCCTGTGGCGCTTTCCAAAACTGAAACCCAGCCAGCGGTTATGTTGCAGTTCGCCGCCGAGCATGACGTTTTCCACCGCAGTGAGGTGGCTGAGTACGGAGTAACGCTGGAACACGACGCCACGGCTTTCATCCGGTTCGGCTGGCAGAGGTTTGCCATCCAGCAATAGCGAACCACGGGTGGTTTGTTCGGTGCCCAACAGCAACTTCAGAAAAGTGGTCTTGCCGCAGCCGGAGGCGCCGACGATGGTGATAAATTCGCCTTCTTCCACCGTGGTATTGAGACGCTCCAGCACAACCTGGTCGCCGTACTCTTTCCACAGGTTCTTCATTTCGATAATCGCCATTATCCCTGCCCTCCCTGAAAGCCCTGCTGGTGGAACCAGGGGTAGCGCCAGTGGGAATAGCGGTTGAGCAGAAAATCGATAGCGAACGCCAGCAGGGTGATCCACACCACGTAGGGAAGAATCACATCCATGGCCAGGTAGCGGCGTACCAGGAAGATCCGGTAGCCCAGCCCTTCCGTGGCGGCGATGGCTTCGGCGGCAATCAGAAACAGCCAGGCCGGGCCCAGTGACAGACGCACGGCGCTGATCAGCCGTGGCATCAGTTGTGGCCACACCAGGCGAGTAATGATTTGCCAGGTGTTGGCGCCCAGCGTCTGCATCTTGATGATTTGTTCGCTGGGAATTTCCAGTGCCCGCTGTTGCAGGTCGCGGATTAAAAACGGTGTGATGCCGATGATGATCAGCATCACTTTGGCCAGTTCGCCCAATCCGAAAATAATGAACAGCACGGGCAGAATCGCCATGGGAGGAACCAGGGATAACCCGGTGACCAGTGGCGACAGGGTGGAACGAATATAGGGAATGGTGCCGTTGCCAATGCCGACAACCAAAGCTGCCAGGGCACTAATGGCTACGCCGATGCCAAGCCGTTGCAAGCTGGCCAGGGTGTCGGCCCAGAGCAGGTAGTCGCCGCTGCGTTTGCTGGGTTCAAACCCCATGCGCTGGATGGCGTCCACAAAGCTGTTGAGCGGGGGCAGCAATTTGTCGTTGGGGTTGTCTGCCAGCCGTGCATCAGAGGCAAGCATGTAGAGCACCAGCAGTAAGGCGAAGGGCAGCAGCCCCAGTGCCCAGCGGCCCACATTTCCCGGCTGGCGATTAATCAGTTTCTTCATGGCAGTTCCCGGTGATTGATGTCGCGCTCAGGCCTCACGCAACACGCGGCATTTATGATGCGTGCCGCGTGCCGCGTGCCGCGTGAGGCGTGCTGCGGGCAGGGGCTACAATTTCCCTTCAGCCGCCATGGCCATGTAATCCGGGATGAAGCGCAGCTGCACATTGCTGTCGCTGCCATAGATGCCGGCCGGGGTTTCGATACCGACAAAGCCGGCATCCGGTGCGCCCTCACCGAGCAAGCCGTGCTGGAAAGAAAACTCCGCCACTTTCTGCATGGTGTCTTTCAGCTCAGCACTGTTAACGAAGGCAACGGCTTCGCTGGGCTGGTAGAACATGCGGGTGGAGACCAATTGCGCTTCGTAGCCGGCCAGGTCGGTGCCGGAGGCTTTGCCCATGAAAGTGCGGGCCGCTTTGCCGGCATCATCGTCCGCAGACATGGTCGCCATGATTTCGTACCAGGCACCGGTGAGGGCTTTGCCGAAATCCGGGTTGGCGTTGAGGGTCTCCGTGTTAACGACCATCAGGTCGATGATCTCGCCAGGAATTTCCGAGGAGTCGAACACCTTGTGGCTGTTCGGCATGCGGGTGATTTCGCTGAGCAACGGATTCCAGGTGGCCACGGCAGTGACGTCATCACTGGTGTAGGCAGACACCAGGTCGGCGTCGGAGGTGTTCACCACGGTCAGGTCTCTTTCGCTCAGCCCCACGGTTTCCAGTGCCCGGGCCAGCATGTAGTGAGAAACAGACAATTCCACCAGGTTCACGTCCTGGCTCTTGATGTCAGCCAGCGTGTCAGCGCCTTTCAGCACAACGCCGTCATTGCCGTTGGAAAAATCGCCGACGATAAGGGCTGTGGAATCCACGCCGCCGGCGGCGGGAATGGTCAGGGCGTCCATGTTGGTCATGGCACAACCGTCGTAGGCGCCGGCGGTGTACTGGTTGATGGATTCCACGTAGTCGTTGATCTGCACCACGTCGATGTCGATGTCGTACTTGTCGGCCCATTTATCCACGATTTTCTGCTGGGCGCCGTAATCCCACGGCATCCAGCCCACATAGATGGACCAGCATATGCTGAAGGAATCTTTAGCCAGCGCGGTGACCGGCGTGAGTGAGGTGAACAGGGCAAGCGCTGCAACGGCAGCGGTCTTTCGTACGGAACGGGTCATGGTGGAGCTCCTTGGCTACGGACGATGAGGAATCCAATGACAAGGTTGTCATCGTGTCCTCCCGGGCTTTTGTCCCGCCGTGTAACCCCCTGCGGATAGACGTTGTCGCGGGTCTATCGGCGCCAAGAAGGTCGACTGCTCTCGGACCAGGCATCGGCTGCTGACGCAGTCGACCGGAACCCTAGCGGTCTATTGGTGCACATTGTGTTGAGTCGGGAGCCTCTGAAAGACCTTGCATGCAAGGCGTCATTTAGAGGCTCCCTAATGGCAACAAGGCCATTCGATTCCTCTTGCGTAACAAAGCAAAGGGAGTGCCAAGATGGGCCTGGCGAGGAGGGGAAAAGGCGTGCGCCCGCGCGAGCCGTGGGCTGAGGCGAAAGCGGGAGAAAGAAAAGGGGGGTAGTGTGTGTGAGGAGGATGACCATGCCGGCACCTGAATGGGTGCCGGTATGGTGCGTGGTGCGCGGTGATGCGCAATTCTGGTGCGGGTGATTATTCCTCGTGTTCCAGGAAGTCGACCAGTGCTTGCCAGCTTACCTGGTCCGCATGGGCGCTGTAGGCCAGCGGCATTTCAAAGCGTTTGCCGGCGGCATCTGCCCCCGGGTTGGTGAAGCTGTGTTTCACGCCGGGAAAGCTGAGTAGCTGGAAATCTGCGCCAGCGGTGGTCATCTCGCTGACAAAACCGCTGACCTGTTCTGCGGGTACCATGGGGTCCGCCTGGCCGGTGGCGACCAGCACGCGGGCCTTGATGTCGCCGGCCTTGGCCGGGTTCTCTGTGCCCAGGCTACCGTGGAAGCTGGCTACCCCGGCCAGGTCGGTCCCCCGACGGGCCTGTTCCAGCACCACCGCCCCGCCAAAACAGTAGCCAATGGCGAACAGGCGGCCCGGCGCTACCTGCTGCTGTTTGAGCATCATGGTGCGGGCGGCCTGGAAGCGGGCGTTCATGGCTTGCGGGTCGGCCAGGGCGGTTTCCATGAAGCTTTTGGCGTCTTTGGGGTGGGTGGCGACTTCGCCGGTGCCGTACATGTCCACGGCCAGTGCGGTGTAACCCGCTTCAGCCAGCATGCGGGCGCGGTTACGGGCATAGTCGTTCAGGCCCCACCACTCGTGCACCACGATCACCCCGGGGCCAGGGTCTTTCTGGTCATCGTTAAGGTACATGATGCCTTTGCCCAGGCCGTCCGGCAGGGTGACTTCGGTTTCAATAATATCGGCGGAGCTGGTCTGGCCAGCGACAATCAGGGATACCAGCAGGAAAAACCGTTTCATAGACCTGTCCTTGGATGTGCCATAAGGGTGCCATAAGGCGGGTTATTTATTCTGCCAGACCCAGCGTAGTGGTTCGCCGAAGTCGTCATAAACCAGTTTGCGCTGCGGTCGGGCATTCAAGCGTTGCCGGCGGGGCTTGTGCTTGCGTGCATCAATAGTGGCTGCTACCTGGCTCAGGTCAGTGCGTTGCGCCTGACGTGGGCCATTGAACAGCACCGTCTGGTGGCCTTTGCCGGAGACTGCATCGGCGCCACTCACCCCGTTTGGCACTTCACTAATGGACCCGCCTTCGGAGAGAAAGCGTTCCATGTCGCGTTCCAGGCGATACCGTTGTTGTTCCTTGCTGTTACGAACTTTCACGGGACTCATCGGGGCTGATGGGTTGATCGATCACAATAGCAGGCTCATATGAACGCTGCCACCACGGTGGCTAGTCCGTCTGGCCTTGAGAGCCGGGCAGCGCTTGCCGGATGGCCGCTTCCAGCTTGCCGCCCAGAGGCTTTTCCGCCGCGGGGAAATGGATGATGCCGTCGCCGCTGGCGGGTACCAGGTATTTGTTGAAGTTCCACCCGGGCTCGCCGGCCGCCTGGTTCAACGCCTGGAACACCGGGTTGGCGGCATCGCCCTTGACCTGACTGGTGGCAGCCATGGGGAAGCTGACGCCGTAGTTCACATAGCAGACGCTGGCGGTATCGGCCTCATCGTCCAGTTCCTGGCGGAAGTCGTCGGAGGGGAAGCCGATGATGACCAGGCCTTGTTCACGGTAAGTCTGGTATAGCGCTTCCAGGCCCTTGAACTGTGGGGTGTAGCCGCACTGGCTGGCCGTATTGACGACCAGTGTCAGTTTGCCCGCTGTAAGGGCGCACAAATCCAGCTCGCTGCTGGCGTGCAGCTTGCGCACGGAGGCATCCAGCGCCGGGGCGCAGGCTGAGTCGGCGCCTGCCAGCGGGGGGGTAAGCAAGGGAGCCAGCAGGGCAAGCGTGGTAAGGGCATGGCGCAGGGGGCAGGGCATGCAGGGTGTCCTTTGTTTACGTCAGCGGGATTGCCGGAACGTTCGATATTGAGAGTATCGCGAAGACCGGTCAAGGCAACGCGAAGGGTCGCTCCCGGCCTTGATGGGGTTTCCTGTTCGCCGCATCAGGCGCCCGCCAGCGCTATCCACCGCTATCCACAAGCCCGCTATTTTGCCGCCAGTGCGGGAGTGTCGAACACCACCTGGCTCAGGCCGTGGCGCATGAAGGTGCGAATGTTGGCGTGGTCGCTGCCGTCCGGGTTGCCCAGTACATGCTCGCGGTAAAAATGGCCGAAGCAGGCCAGGGTCTGCGCATCGGAAAGCGTCTGGAGTTTGGCGAAGGCAAAAATCTTGCACGAGCCTTCATTGGTGCCGGCTTCGTTACGCACACTGTCATCGCCCTCACCATTGATGAAGGTGGCCGGGGTGTAATGGTAGTGCTCGGCAATGACGGCTTGTACCGCGTCGAAAGTGACGCTTTCGGGGGCGCTGTTCAGGGTGTCCAGCAAGGTGCTTAGGGAGGTGCTCATGGGGGAGTCCTGTGCGATGTAAAGCGCTGCAGGATAGCGCCAACCCTGCACAGAGTCACGGTTGGCGCGGGGGGTTATGGCTACTGCACAGCGGAATCTTTAGGCAGAACCATGCCGGTGCTTTGCAGCGGGCTACAGTTCTTGATGACCACTTTCCCTTCCAGCATGTTGCCACGGGAATATTCCCGGAAAATGCACTCGTTGGTTTCCGGGTTGTAGTTTTCGATCCACAGGTTGTCATCTTTCCAGGTGGCGCTGATGTGGTACTGCTCTTCGGGCACGGTGATATGCATGGTGCCGCCAAAGCGTTTTACGAAGACCTGCTGAAGCCAGAAGTAGTAGGCGATGGTGGCGGCCAGCCAGATGATCACAGCAATAATCAGCGCGGGCTTCCATTTTCCCAGCCGTACGCCCAGACCGAACAGCGTACCAATGACCAATGCTGCCACCAGGAACCAATAAAGATAGGTCACCATAATTGCATCCTTGTCGCTTGAGGTTTGTTGTAATGGCGCTTAAGTGCGCGCAGTGTCTCTGGCATCATACCAGCCATCGCAGGGGTGGGTGTAAAACCATGCAACAGTGGTGGGTGTATATGGTGGAGTGTGCGGACCGGTCATTGTATACCGGGATCAGCACCGAACCGGCACGCCGGTTTCACGAGCACAACACCAGCCCGAAAGGGGCGCGTTATACCCGGGCCCGCCGCCCGGTGCGCCCGGTGTTGCTACTGCCGGGGGGCGACAGGGCCTCCGCCAGTCAGCTGGAGGCACGGATAAAACGGTTAAGCCGCCGCGACAAACAACGGTTGCTGGCGGCCCTGCAAGCAGAAAAACGGCAGCGGCCGCTGTCGGTCTGGGTCGAGACGCTCAGAGAGCCGTGACGATTCTGACAACACAAACACCATCAAGGAGACCGGATCGATGACAAAGACACTGACCGCGCGGACGATGCCGCGCATGGCCACGGTGTGGCGCAGCGCCATGCTGGTATTGCTGGCAGGCTGGTTGAGCGGCTGTGGCATCAACAACATTCCTACCTATGACGAGCAGGTCAAAGCGGCCTGGTCCCAGGTGGAAAACCAGTACCAGCGCCGTGCCGACCTGATTCCCAACCTGGTCAACACGGTCAAGGGCTATGCCAGCCACGAGCAGGAAGTGCTGGTGGATGTCACCCAGGCCCGGGCCAAGGTGGGTTCCATCCAGGTGGATGGCAACATGCTCAATAATCCGGAAAAACTGAAGCAGTTCGAGCAGGCCCAGCGTCAACTGGGGTCCGCCCTGCAGCGGCTGATGGTGGTGGCAGAACGCTACCCGGATTTGAAGGCCAACCAGAACTTCCTGGCCCTGCAATCGCAGCTGGAAGGCACGGAAAATCGCATCAGTGTGGCGCGCCGGGATTACATCGCTGCGGTGCAGCAATACAACACGGAAATTCGCACCTTCCCCGGTCGCCTGTGGCACAGCTTCCTGTACAGCGACATGGAAACCCGCGAAACCTATGAAGCTACCGCCGAAGACGCGGACCAGGCTCCCTCCGTGAACTTTAACTAGGGCAGGGTTTAATGCGCTATTTTGCACTGATTGTTCTGCTGCTCAGCGCCTCGCTGTGGGCGGCGCCGGAGTTTCCGGCGCTGTCCGGCCGGGTGGTTGATGAAGCGGGGTTGCTGACCCCCGCCCAGACCCGGAGCCTCACCCAGGCCCTGGCCGCCGCAGAACAGAACACGTCCAATCAGCTGGTGGTGGTCACCCTGTCCGATTTGCAGGGCTACGACATTGCCGATTATGGCTATCAACTGGGCCGTGAATGGGGCATTGGTAGCAAAGAGAACGACAACGGTGTGCTGCTGATCGTCGCCCCCAATGATCGCAAGGTGCGCATCGAAGTGGGCTATGGCCTGGAAGGTGTCCTCACGGATGCGCTTTCCAGTGTTATCGTCCAGCAGGAAATCCTGCCGGCTTTTCGTCAAGGCCAGTTCTATGGCGGCATTCAGGCGGGGGTAACCAGCATCCAGGCAGCGATCAAGGGCGAATATCAAGGCGAACGCCAACCCCGTGACAAGCCCAGCGGCCTCAAGGCTCTGTTGATACTGATCGGCATGGTCGTGCTCACCTTCCTGCTCTCCTTTGGTGGCGGCGGTGGCCGTGGCGGTCGTCGTGGTGGTCTGATGTTCCTGCCCATGGGAATGGGCGCCGGAGGTTTCGGCGGTGGCGGTTTTGGTGGCGGCGGCTTCGGCGGCGGCGGTGGTGGTTTTGGAGGCGGTGGCGCCTCGGGAGGTTGGTAATGTTGCTGGATAACACTGCACAGGATGCACTGGCCCGCGCCATCAGCGAACAGGAGGCCCGCACCGATGCGGAAATGGTAACCGTGCTGGCCCGGCAGGCCGACGATTACCGTTACGTAACGGTCATGTGGGCGGCGCTGTTATCGTTGCTGGTGCCGGCGGTACTGTTGTTCCTGCCCGTGTGGCTGACTCCGTTTGAAGCCTTGCTGCTGCAGTGGGGCGTGTTGCTGGTGCTGGCGGTGCTGTTCCGCGTGAAGCCAATCCAGTTCCGGCTGGTGCCCCGGCGTTTGCAGCAAGCCCGCGCCGCCAGTCTGGCGCGCCAGGCGTTTCTGCAGCAGGGGCTGCATCGCACCAAGGGCGCCACCGGCGTGCTGATCTTTGTCAGCGAAGCCGAGCATTATGTGGAGATCCTTGCGGATCAGGGGATCGCCCAGCATGTGCCGGACAGCGAGTGGCAAAGCATGGTGGATGCCTTTATCGCGCACCTGAAACGCGGTGACGTGGCGAAGGGGTTCCAGGAGTGCGTGGCCGCTTGTGGCGATAAACTGGCTGCTCATGTGCCCGCCACTGAGCAGAAAAACGAATTGCCCAATCATCTGGTTATTCTCTGATTTCGGGTAATGTTCAAGAAGGGGCCATGTGGCCCCTTTTTTATGGTTCTTTGCGGATGAACGTGAAAAACACCGGTTGTGCCTGATTGATCATGGCGTTGCCAGAAATGCCGGCATTGCTGGATGCCAAACGCCTGATGCTCGAGGTTAAATAAGTCGGCTGATGCGCTGGAAGGCTAAAGCGACGAACTGGGGAGCCTCTGTAAAACGCCCAACAGCACGGCTTCTACTGATTTTGTGGGTAGTGATGCTTGCATCACGAATAACGTTGGAGTGTGGCAGGCTCCTTCTCGCAGTAGCAAGGGGGGCAGAGGTGACCAAGAGTACAGTCGGGATGCAAGCATCCTCTCCCACAATATCTACAACGCACCGCAGAAGGGGCAGGCCGGGCGCCGAGCGTTTGGCAAAGTGCCGGGTATTCGCGAACCGATCAGATGGCGAGAAGCGTGTTATTCACTCTCGTCCGTGAAGAGCCTAAAAAAACGGCGCCGCTCTGACTGCGTTCACGCAGCAGAGACGGCGCCGTAATGTAAGCCTTGAAAATTACTGGTCGCGCAGTTCGCGGCGCAGAATTTTGCCCACGGTGGATTTGGGCAATTCCGCATGCACGATCACGTGCTTGGGCACCTTGTAGGCGGTCAGCTCCTCGCGGCAGAAGGCAATAATGTCGTCCACCGGAACGTCTTCCGACAGGGCCACATGGGCACACACGGCTTCGCCGGTCTTGTCGTCAGGCTTGCCGACCACGGCCGCTTCCACAACGCTGGGGTGACGACTCAGTACGTCCTCGATTTCGTTGGGGTACACGTTGAAACCGGAGACGATGATCATGTCTTTCAGGCGATCGACAATCTTGATATTGCCATTTTCCTGCACTACACCCACGTCACCGGTGCGGAAGAAACCGTCCTTCATGGACTTGGCCGTTTCTTCCGGACGATTCCAGTAACCCTGCATCACTTGCGGCCCGCGGATCACCAGTTCGCCCACTTCGCCAATGGCCAGTTTGTTGCCGTCTTCGTCCCAGGCTTCCACCTCGGTTCCGATCAAGGGCGCGCCCACCGTGCCCAGCTCTTCGGCACCGAACTGGTTCAAGGTGGCCACCGGTGAGGTTTCGCTCAGGCCCCAACCTTCGGTAACCGGGCAGCCGGTTACCGATTGCCACAGCTTGGCGGCGGAGCTGGTTAGCGCGCTACCGCCGGAGAAGGTGAGCTTGAGGCTGGAGAAGTCCAGAGCCTTGAAATCCGGATGGCGGCACAGGCCGACAAACAGGGTATTGATACCGGCCAGGCCGGTGAACTTGAACGGCTGGATGGTTTTCACAAAACCGTCCAGATCCCGCGGGTTGGGAATCAGCACATTCATGGCGCCCAGGTTGAACAGGGCCAGCATGTTCACGGTGAACGCATAGATGTGGTACAGCGGCAGCGGGCAGACGAAAATTTCCTTGCCGGCTTCGCAACGTTCGCCCAGGCGGTCTTCCATCTGCGCCGCGTTGGCCAGAATATTGGCGTGGGTGAGGCTGGCGCCCTTGGCCACACCAGTGGTACCGCCGGTGTACTGCAGCACGGCGATGTCCTCACGCTGGGCCTTGATGGGTTCCAGCTCAGGCAGGTTGGCGCCTTCTTCCATGGCCGCCACAAAATCGTGATAGCCGTGCTGGGCCTCTGTGGGCGGCGCAATCAGGTCTGCCGGGCCGGTCACCAGCACGTGCTCAACCTGGGTGTCAGCCTTGATGGCTTCCAGCCGGTCCAAGGCGTCGGCAAACACCACCAGCGCTTTGGCGCCGGAATCACTGAATTGATGCTGCATTTCCCGCGGGGTGTACAGCGGGTTGGTGTTCACCACCACCAGGCCGGCCCGGAAAGCGGCGTACGCGGCAATCGGATACTGGTTCAGGTTGGGCAGCTGAATGGCCACGCGGTCACCCTGTTGCAGTCCGCAGGCATGTTGGAACCACTTGGCCAGATGGCGGGACTTCTCTTCCAGGTCTGCAAAGGTCAGTGTCTGGCCCAGGCAGTGGTAGGCAGGCATATCCGCATACCGCTGGCAATTATGCTCGATAAATTCGGCGGTATTGGTGAACTGCTCGTTCAGTGAAGGGGTGCTCATGGAATACTTCTCCCGATAGTGTTGTGCGCGTATTAATACTGGCATTTCTGCCGTTGAATCGTTGTTATTGTGCCGGGCGAGAGCTTGAACCACTGCTCTGCGCCAGCAAGGCGGCGGCTGGCCTGCCGTCCATCTGAAATGGTCCCGAGGGGGCTGCGCTGCTGATGGGGCAGCGCGTCAGACGGTGGCGCAGCTCCCGCATCGTCGGCCAACACCTTACCCCGGTGATCGGAAATCGCCATGGCTGTCCACGCCAATCTGTTGTCCCATCGCGCCGTGGCGGTAAAATGGGAGCTCAGAGCAAGGGTGTAATACCGACGCCAGTAGGGGCCGTCGGGGCAATAAAGGCTGAAAACGTGCAAAGCGAATATATAGCCCTGAGCGGCTGGGTGATCCCCATATCCAAGACCATGCAGGCTCATGGTATCGACGTGCAGGCGGCGTTCGATGCCTGTGGCATCGCTGCAGCAGATCTGGAGAACCTGGAATCCAGAATGGCCGTGGCCAAGCTTTCCTCCCTGGTGGCCTACTGCAATGCCCGCTTGCCGGGGAAAGATTTCAGTGTTCAGGTGGGTAAGCATTTTCACCCCGGCATGTTTCACGCGCTGGGCTACGCCATGATGTCGTCGGCCTCTCTGGAAGATGCGTTGCTACGCATCGTGCGTTACAAGCGCGTGCTTTCCAACGCCTGTTGGGCCGACGTGCGCGAAGAACCGGCGGGCCTCGCCATCCGTACCATGCCGTTGTTTGACGAGGTGACTGGAAAGCCGGCTCTGGGGCGTTGGGAAATCGAGATATTCTTCGCCACCCTGGTGACATTTGCCCGCGAAGCGGTAGACGCCACATTACGACCGCTACGCGTCAGCTTCAATACGCCCCCTCCGGAACAGGGAGCGGCCTATCTGCAAGACTTTTTCGGCTGTGATATCGACTTCAATGCAGATTGCAACGTGGTGGTGTTCGATCGGGAGCAGGCCGCGCAGAAACTGCTTACCCACAACATGATGCTGACCCAGAGCCATGAAAAAATGCTCGACGAGTACCTCTCCCGTGTCGACCAGAATGACCTGGCCAACCGGGTGAAGTGCCGCATTCAGGACAAGCTGGCCCTGGGCTCGCCCACCCAGGCCGATATTGCCAGCACCCTGGGAATGAGCTTGCGCAATTTGCAGCGAAAACTCAGCGAGCAGGGCACCAGCTTCAAGGATATTCTGGAACAGACCCGCAAAAAGCTGGCGCTGGAATATATCGAGCAGCGTCATCTGACACTGGGCGAAATCGCCTATCTGGTGGGGTTTGCCTCATCCGCGAATTTCAATCGTGCCTTTAAGCGATGGACAGGCGTTAGCCCGGGCGAATACCGGGTGAGCCACGCGGTCACGGCGTAACAGAAAGGCCGGGTGCGATTACCCACCAAAGGGTGATACAAAAGGGCAACGATACGGCGATTCGGGCTGCTGCCTGACGCAGCACAATCGCGGTAGACTCAACGGATAATCCAATAATGATCGCAGGGAGCGACTCATGGCTTTACTCAGAAATATTCTTGTTCTGTCTTGCAGCATGGTGCTGGCGACTACCGCTGCAGCTGCCGACCTCAATGTGCACGGCGCCTTGAAAGGAGGCTGGACCGATCTGGATTACGATGACGGGGATTTTCCTGCCGGCACTGATGTCGACTCCACCGACCACACCTTTTCCATCCTCGCCGGGCTCACGTTCCCGGTAGCCCGTGATCGCATTCACCTGGGCGGTGAAATTGCCCATACCTACCTCGGGGAATACAGCGCAGAGCTCGCCGGTTCAGAGGCAGAGGTCATGCTTACCGGAAGCGAGGCGGTTTTTGCGGGTTTTTTCGATGTAGCCACCGGCACCCAGTTATTTGTACGCGCTGGCGGCTGGGCCTGGGAATCTGACGTTGATCACGGCGACGATGATTCCGGTTTTGATCCGGTCTGGGGCGCGGGCTTCACCTATGGCTTGGATAACTTGTTATTCCGTGGCGAAGCAAACCGCTACGATGCCGATGATGAAAAGGTGGATGCCTACACCATCGGTTTGCAGTATCAGTTTATGTAGGCGTTGAGCGAAAGGCTGGACAGGTCTCTTATTTTCTAAAGTCATGTGTTAGTGGGGAATGGAAGGCCTCGACCCGGTTAGCCGTCGGAAATAATTATGAAGAAGAGTGAATTAAAAAAACTGGCGGCTATTCAATATTTGGGTTCCGCAGGGATAACGTCGCACTGTGTAAGTGCTATTGCTAAGTTAATCCACTTTGGCGACAAAATTAATTCAGCAAAGCTTCTTTCTTTTCAGGGGGAGCATAGCGGTGCGCATGGATTTATCCTCGATATTAATTTTGGTGTTGAGGTTGCAGTAAAGTCTGGGTTTTCATCAGGTTATCCAGGTGAGGGGCCGCGAGGTTTGTCAACAGTGCTGCAGGTTCTTTCAAGGCATGGAGCTGAAATTGAAGAGTTTGCGGTAGGAGCGGAGGTTCTTGAGCGATTAGACCACTCGTGTTTGTTAAGGACTGATGTTGACTCTCTTTTAGATGAACGAGCCATCAGGCCTCGAAGATGGTATGACTATATCTATGAATTTAGATCATTGCATACATATGATAACAAACTGTTGCAGGGGGTGTTTCCTGTTGTGGTTCCTTTCGAAATAATTGATTTGCGTTTAATTGATTTGGCCCTGAAATTTGATTTGGAGCCTGATGGTTCGATAAGTACGGCATATAAAAGGTTAGAAGATTTTGTTAGGTATAAATCAGATTTAAATTCTGAAAGCGGAAGTAGATTGTTTTCTAGAGCTTTTCAGGGTGATAAGTCAGTTCTCTATTGGGGTGATGAGAATGGGGGCGAGCACAATGGCAAAGCATCTTTGTTTACCTCAGTTTTTAACGCTTATAGAAATAGGAGGGCTCATCGAGAGCTGAATTCTGAATTAAATGAATTAATGAGGGAGTTCCTGTTAATTAATGAACTTTTTCTTTTGGAAGGGGAGTCGGTAAATCGACCAATAAATGTAGATTGGGAATAAATAGTCTGGATCCAATAGTCAGGTTTTGAATCTGAATGCACTGATTTCATTGGTCAGTAGGTTGAGCCGGCAGGCTTCTAGGGCAATTATGCTAGCAGCAATTGTCTAGCGTATTTCAGGTCTTTTAGGAGCAGCCTAGGGCATGATTATCGTGCTGTTTTAGAGGCCCTAAACGACGCAAAGGCGCGCTCTGCGTCTGCGCTGATGCAGCAATGGTGGAGGCATTGGAAAGCTTCTGGTTACAAAGCGCCACCCTTGAAAAAGAGCAGGAGATTATCGCCTACACCAATTTGTGTAGAGCAATGAGAGAAAGCCTTGGGCGAGACCGCCTCACCTACCAGATTCGCTTGTCCGATATACTTTTCAGGCTTGAGCCCTCCACGTATTCATTCCGAAACGGGGATGCGTAACGTTGGGAGGCTTAGCACAGTTGGTTAAGGACGCTATTATCTTTGTATCTACTCAAATATGAGTAGAGCCCTCTTTTTTCGCCGCTTTTTACTCATATTTGAGTAATTTCCGAGCTCCCAGGATTTGCTAAAAGCGCCGAGCGTGATTGTGTCCGATATCGCTGAAAGACTGTCAGCCCGCTGGTGCCGACAGGAATTGGGAAAATGGAAGAGCACAAAAAAGGGCCTGACGTTGTCGTCAGGCCCTTTTCTTTGTCTGGTAGCAAGGGGCGGACTTGAACCGCCGACCCCAGCATTATGAGTGCTGTGCTCTAACCAGCTGAGCTACCTTGCCATTTGAGGTCGCGAATTTTCCGTGAGGTGGGGGCGGGTGTCAAGCATTGCCGGTGAGGCTGGACAATGTTTGATCAGAAGTTGCTTGTGGGGCAGGGAATCTGCCATAGTTGCCCTGTAAATGAAAATCACTATCATTTGGTGGCAGGATTGGTTAGTCTTGCAGGTCAAGAATACTTGACCAAATTGCTCGGGATTACTACTCTCACTCTTTAAATACACGCAAGAAAGGTGTGGATATGCGTTTGACGACCAAAGGCCGCTATGCGGTAACCGCGATGCTGGATCTGGCGCTGCATGCAGCGACGGGGCCGGTGTCGTTGGCGGATATTTCCGAGCGTCAGGGTATTTCCATTTCCTACCTGGAACAGTTGTTTGCCAAGCTTCGCCGTAATGGGCTGGTGAGCAGCGTGCGTGGCCCCGGCGGCGGCTATCAGCTGAGCCGGGACAGTGAGCAGATTGACGTGGCGGCGGTGATTGCGGCGGTGGATGAGTCGGTGGATGCTACCCGTTGTGGTGGCCATGGGGATTGTCAGGAAGGCGATACCTGCCTGACCCATCACCTGTGGTGCGATCTGTCCGACCAGATTCAGGATTTTCTCAGCGGTATTACGCTGGGAGAGCTGGTGGCCCGCCAGGAAGTACGGCATGTGGCCCAGCGCCAGGATCGACAGCAGCAGCGCTTGCCCGTCAGCAGTCTTTGATTGTGTGCCGGTGCTCTGCCGGCCTCAGTAACCCGATACCAGCCATACGATACCCATCATGAGTAATGCCGTTTACCTGGACTATGCGGCGACCACTCCGGTAGACCCGGCGGTGGTGGACGCTATGGTCCGTCATCTTGGCCCTGAGGGCACCTTTGCCAACCCCGCATCACGCAGCCACCTGTACGGTTGGTTGGCGGAAGAAGCGGTGGAATCAGCCCGTCGTCAGGTTGCCGACCTGTTGAATGCGGACCCCCGCGAAGTGGTGTGGACCAGTGGCGCCACCGAGGCCAATAACCTGGCGCTGAAAGGGGCCATCGATGCCCGTGGCGGCGGCCACGTGATTACCAGTGCCACCGAACACAAGGCCGTACTGGATGCCTGTGGCTGGCTGGAAAGCCAGGGCCATGCGATGACCTACCTGAAGCCGGAGAAAGACGGTCAGGTGAGCCCGCAGAGCGTGGCGGATGCCATGCGTGAGGACACGGTGCTGGTGAGCGTGATGCACGCCAATAACGAGACCGGGGTGATCAATGATATCGCCGCCATCGGTGCACTGTGCCGCGAGCATGGCGTGCTGTTCCACACGGATGCCGCCCAGTCTGTGGGCAAGCTGCCCCTCGACGTGAAAACCCTGCCGGTGGATCTGGTGTCAGTGTGTGCTCACAAGGTCTACGGCCCCAAGGGTATCGGCGCCTTGTATGTGCGCCGTTCGCCAGATGTGAAGGTGGCCGCGCAAATTCATGGCGGTGGCCATGAGCGCGGTATGCGCTCCGGCACCCTGGCGACGCACCAGATTGTGGGGATGGGGGAAGCCTTTACCCTTGCCGGGTCATTGAAGGATGAAGAAGGGCCACGCATCGGCGCGTTGCGGGACCGACTGTGGCAAGGCATTGAGGCGCTGGGCGGCGTGAGTGTGAATGGCGATGGCGCCCCGCGCTTGCCGGGGCACCTGAATGTGGCGTTCGAGGGCGTGGACGGTGAAATGCTGCTGACGGCCATGAATGGCGTGGCGGTGTCGTCCGGTTCGGCGTGTACCTCTGCCTCGCTGGAGCCTTCCTATGTGCTCAAGGCTATGGGAGTTGAAGATGCGCTGGCCCATGGGTCGGTACGTTTTTCCGTGGGGCGTTTTACCACGGCTGAGGATATCGAGCGCGCCATCGCGTCGGTGACCGACGCGGTGTCGCGACTGCGTACCGTGTCCGCCTGACAGCAGCGACCGGGGACCGTCCGGGGAAGAATGTGACGGTTTCCGGCACTGTGTTGTCCCCACCGCCCGGGCGAGCCTTGCCCGGCGGTGTTTCCGGGCCGCTAAGAGGTCCTTTTTCCGGTATGGCTTTTGCTTTGTTCTCAGCGAGGATTAACCGCACTGATCGCGAGGACGTGCCATGCATGGTGTCATCGTTTCCAACTTCAAAACTTACCTGGATGAATTTCTCGGTGCGGATGCCTGGGGCGATGTGATTGCCGGTGCCGGGCTTGACGGAAAAACCTACCTGCCGGTGGCCCTGTACCCGGATGCGGAAATGGAGGCGCTGCTGGAGGCGGCAGTGAATGCCACCGGCCTGCGCCGGGAGGACTTGCTGGCGGATTTTGGTGAGTGGGTCATTGGCCCGCTG
This sequence comes from Alcanivorax sp. HI0044, assembly GCF_001634945.1. Lineage (NCBI taxonomy): Bacteria > Pseudomonadati > Pseudomonadota > Gammaproteobacteria > Oceanospirillales > Alcanivoracaceae > Alcanivorax > Alcanivorax sp. HI0044. The sequence goes on along the minus strand of NZ_LWEZ01001061.1, from coordinate 14,223 downwards.
GTGCGCATGTACCAGGCCATGATTCCGGCGGATTGGGGCACCCAGGCGCTGCTGCTGAATATGCAGACCATCCATGAGCGGGTGCTGAAACTCAAGGACCCGGCCGCCAGTGCGCCGAATATTCAGGTCCGCCAGTGCGGTGAAGACACGCTGGAAATTCACTACCTTTCACACCGTAATATGGCGCCGATGATTCTGGGGGCGGTTAAAGGCCTGGCCGAGCACTTTCAGGAAACGGCGCAATTATTGGCCGCGGAAGAGATTGCGGCAGAGGATGGTACGCAGAGTGGCGAATGCCGTTTTCTGTTTCAGCTGCACTCGCAGTGCCTGGCGAACCAGGACGTGGGTTAGGTTTTTGTAGGAGCGGTGGTTCCGCCGCGAAAAGTCAGGACAGGCGCTGGGTCCCCTTCGTAACCGCACGATCTACAGGTGGCGGCTTGATTTTGTAGGAGTGCCTCTTGAGGCGCGAACCGCACCCGGAAGGCTCTGGCAAGCAGGTTCGCGGCTCGAGCGCCGCTCCTACGGAGAAAGGGGTCGCAGTTCAGGCGGCCAGCTGGGCGGCCTGTTGTTTGATCTTGGCGACCATGGCGCGCAGGCCGTTGCCACGGGTGGGGCTCAGGTGGCCGAGCAGGTCGATACGGTCGAAGAAGCCGTCCATGTCGTAGTCATGAATGCCCTGGGGGGATTGCTGATTGAGCGCCGACAGCACGATGGCCGCCAGCCCTTTCACGATCAGCGCATCGGAATCCACTGCCAGATACAGGGTGTCGGCATCCCTGTCGTAATCGGTTTCCAACCACACCTGGCTCTGGCAGCCGCGCACAAAACGGTCTTCGGTTTTCAGCTCATCGGGCAAGCCGGGCAGCTGCTTGCCCAGGTCGATGATATAGCGATACCGCTCTTCCCAGTCATCCAGAAATTCCAGATCCTCGGCAATGTCCTCGGCGGTCACGTCCTTGCCAAGTTTGATGCTGCGAATATCGAAAGGCACGTCGTTGAGCTCCGTGGTCGGACGTCTGAAGTCGGACGTCGGACGCTAAAAAAATACCGGCAACTGAGGTTCAGCATCAGACGTCCGACTTCTGACGTCTGACCCTCGTCAGAACATCCCCAGTTCGAGCTGGGCTTCTTCGCTGATCATCTCGCGGCTCCAGGGCGGGTCGAACACCAGGGCCACTTCCACCTTGTCCACGTTGGGGACTTTGCCGAGCCGGTCTTCCACGTCGCCCACCAGCACCGGGCCCATGCCGCAGTTGGGGGCGGTCAGGGTCATGCGTACCTGCACCACGTTTTGCCCGTCTCGCTGGATGACATCGCAGCCGTAGACCAGACCCAGCGCCATGATGCTCACCGGAATTTCCGGGTCGAAAATGGTTTCCAGGACGGTGTTCAGGTCATCGTCGCGCACGCTGCCGTCGTCATTGGCGGGCGCAAAATCCAGCTCCAGCGGTTCCTGGCCGATGGCATCGGCGTCGGTGCCGTCGATGCGCGCCATGTTGCCGTTGATGGTGACGGTATAGGTGCCACCCAGCGCCTGGCGAAGGTTCACGAAGCTGTTCTTGGGAATGGTAATACGGGTGCCGTCCGGTACCTTGCGGGCCGGAACGTCGCGTTGAACCACTACCGTGCGTTGGTCTGCCATTGTCTTCCCTGGCCGGTGGTTAGACGTCGTCTACCGTAAAACTTTCGCCGCAGCCGCATTCGCCGGTGGCGTTGGGGTTGCGGAACTTGAACAGGCTGTTGACGCCTTCGGTGACGTAGTCGATGACCAGGCCGTTGAGCATGGGCAGCCATTTTTCCGGTACGTAGAGGTTCACGCCGTCGATCTCGAACAGCTTGTCGCCGTCCTTGGGTTCGTCCACGAAGTCCAGGGTGTACATGAACCCGGAGCAGCCGGACTCGTCCAGATCCAGGCGAATACCGGCGGCATTGGCCCGCTGGATTTCACGCAGGGCCTGTTGGTTGGCTGCCTCGGTCAGGTTGAGGGTGACCTGGCCGGGTTGGAATGTCTGAACGGTCATGTGTTACCTACCTTGCATGAAACGCCAGACGCTGAACGCCCGACGTTTGACGCGAAAAAGCCGGATCAGGTGTGCCTGGTGTCACAGGAAGGTTTTGACCTTCTCCAGACCTTCGAACAGGCGATCCACCTCTTCCAGCGTATTATAAATCGAGAATGAGGCCCTGACAGTACCGGGAATACCCAAAGTATCCATCAATGGCATGGTGCAGTGGTGTCCGGTGCGAACGGCGATGCCCTGCTTGTCCAGCAGCATGCCCACATCGGCCGGGTGGCCACCGTCCAGCAAAAAGGACAGTACACTCACCTTGCTGGTGGCGGTGCCGATGATTTTCAAGCTGTCGCATGCGTGTGCGCGCTCGGTGGCGCGGGCCAGCAGGGCGTCTTCGTGGACGGCCAGGGCCGGGCGATCCTGGTGGTTCAGCCACTCAATGGCGGTGGCCAGGCCGATGGCGCCGGCGATGTTGGGCGTGCCCGCTTCGAATTTGTAAGGCAGCTGATTCCAGGTGCTTGCTTCGAAGCTGACGGTTTCAATCATTTCCCCGCCGGTCTGGTAGGGCGGCATGGCTTCCAGCAGTTCGCGGCGGCCATAGAGCACGCCGATACCGGTGGGGCCAAATAGCTTATGCCCGGAAAACGCATAGAAATCCACGTCGAGATCCTGCACGTCCACCGGGAAGTGGGCCACGGCCTGGGCGCCGTCGATCAAGGTGATGGCGCCGGCGGCTTTCGCGCGGGCAACCATCTCTTTCACCGGGTTCAGCGTGCCCAGCGCATTGCTGGCATGGCCAATGGCAAAGATTTTGGTTCTCTCACTGAGCAGCTGCGCAAAGGCGTCCTGATCCAGACTGCAGTCGTCACGCAGCGGAATCACTTTTAGTGTGGCGCCGGTGGCGGCGCAGGCCTGCTGCCAGGGGACGATGTTGGCGTGGTGCTCGCTGGTACCGATCAGCACTTCATCGCCGGGCTGCAGGCGCTCACGGGCCACGCACTGGGCCACAATGTTGATGGACTCGGTGGTGCCCTTGGTCCACAGGATTTCTTCGCGGCTGGCGTTGAGGAAGGTCGCCACGGTTTCGCGGGCGCCTTCGAACTGGCTGGTGGCTTCGTCGCTCAGGTAATGAGCGCCACGGTGCACGTTGGAATTCACCGTGCGGTAGTAGTTATCCAGCGCTTCCAGCACCGCCACCGGTTTCTGGGTGGTGGCGCCGTTATCCAGGTAGACCAGCGGCTTGCCGTTCACCTGTTGGTCGAGAATCGGAAATTGTGCGCGCAGCGCCTGGATATCCATCACGCGGCAGATTCTCCCGCCGGCGTGGTGTGGGCCAGCTCGGCTTCCAGCCAGGGGGTGGCCCATTCGGCCACTTTCTCGTGGGGCAGGGTCATCAGCAGTTCGTTGACGAAGCCCAGGCTCAGCATGCGCTTGGCTTCGGCCGCCGGAATGCCGCGCGATTGCAGGTAGAACTGCTGCATGGCATCGAGCTGGCCGACGGTGGTGCCGTGGGCACACTTTACGTCGTCGTTATAGATTTCCAGCTCCGGCTTGGTGTTGATCTCCGCACCGGGATTGAGCAGCAGATTCTTGTTGGACAGCTCGGCGTTGGTGCCGCTGGCACCGGGGTGAATGTGGATGCGGCCGTTGAAGACCGCCTTGCCACTTTCGCCGGCCAGGCCTTTGAAGTTCTGGTCCGATTCACAGTTGGGCACGGCGTGTTCCACGCACAGCTGGTTGTCCACGTGGCTGTTGTCGCGGACTACGAAGATGCCTTTCATGTTCAGTTCGGCGCCGCTTTTGTTGACCAGGGCGCGCACGTCGTTACGACGCAGGCGGTTGCCGGTCATCAGCTGGTAGCTGTCGACCTTGCTGATGCCTTGCTGATCAATGATCAAGGTGCCGATGTGCAGGGTGTTGGCCTGCTCGCCTTGCAGCCGGTAGTGGGTCAGCTGGGCATTGTCGGCGGTGATCAGGGCCGTCACCGCGTTGCTCAGGGCCTGACCTTCTGCATGGTAATGCTCGATCACGGCGGCTTCGGCGCCCTGATTCAATACCACCACCAGGCGCGGGTTGCAGTGCGCAGGGGTATCGCTGGCAGACTGGAGCTGCACATGGATGGGCTGCTCGATGCGGGTGTTGGCGGCCACGGTGAGTACTACCGGCTGGCTGGCGACGGCGCTGTTGTAAAAGGCAAACGGGGTCTGCAGGCCGTTGATGGCAGGGCCGTCGTGGGACAGGCTCACGCCATCGGGCAGGTTGTGGCTGACCAGCTGGCCGTTGTTGATCGTCACCACATGCTCAGACAGAGCAGGCAGCGGTTGGCTGATCTCGCCGTCGGCGATGGCATTGAGATGGCCATCGGCCAGTGCCTGCAGCGAGGTGTACTTCCAGCGCTCAGTCTTGCGCTCCGGGAAGCTGGCCGCTTCCAGGGCGGCCAGGGCATCGCCTTTGCTACCGCTGTTGTTTGCGTTGGTCAGCGCCTGGCTTTTCAGTTCCTGCGCCAGGGCAGAAGCGGAGAGACTCATGCGGACTCCTCTTCTCCGGTCAACCAGCCGTAGCCTTTCTCTTCCAGTTCGTGGGCCAGTTCCTTGCCGCCGGATTTGATGATCTGGCCGTTGGACAGCACGTGCACAAAGTCCGGCACGATGTAGTCCAGCAGGCGCTGGTAATGGGTGACCAGCACGATGCCGCGCTCCGGGCTGCGCAGGGAGTTGACCCCTTTGGCCACTGTTTGCAGGGCGTCGATGTCGAGGCCGGAGTCGGTTTCATCGAGCAGTGCCAGCTTCGGTTCCATCAAAAGCATCTGCATGATTTCATTGCGTTTTTTCTCACCACCGGAGAAGCCTTCGTTGACGCCGCGTTTGAGGAAGCTGGCATCCAGGTTGACCTGTTTGCAGGCGGCACGGGCCTGGCGGAGCAGGGTGACCGAATCCCACTCTTCCTTGCCCTGGGCACCGCGTACGGATTCCAGTGCCGCTTTGAGAAATTCCATGTTGGAGACGCCGGGGATTTCCACCGGATACTGGAAGGCCAGGAACAGGCCCGCCTGGGCGCGCTCTTCCGGTTCCAGGTCTGCCAGGCTGTTGCCTTCAAACAGGGCTTCACCGCCGGTGATTGCGTAGTTGTCACGACCGGCCAGCACATTGGCCAGGGTGGATTTGCCGGAGCCATTGGGGCCCATGATGGCGTGTACCTCGCCCGGGTTCACGGTGAGGTTGAGGCCCTTGAGAATCGGCTTGTCCGCCACGGTGGCGTGAAGATCACGAATTTCCAGCATGTTTTGATGCGCCTTTCGATTGGGCCGGGAATCCGACCCGAGTTAATTCAGGGTGTTGTTCGGTGAAGTCGGGGCTTAGCCCACTGCGCCTTCCAGGCTGACTTCCAGCAACTTGCCCGCTTCCACGGCAAATTCCATGGGCAGTTCCTTGAACACCTCTTTACAGAAGCCGTTCACGATCATGGAAACCGCCTTCTCCGGGTCGATACCGCGCTGGCGGCACAGGAACATCTGGTCGTCACTCACCTTGGAGGTGGTGGCCTCGTGTTCGATGGTGGCCGAGGGGTTTTTCGACTCGATGTACGGGAAGGTGTGCGCGCCGCAGGTGTCGCCCAGCAGCAGGGAGTCGCACTGGGTGAAGTTACGGGCGTTTTCTGCCCGGGGGCTGATCCGCACCAGGCCGCGGTAGCTGTTGCTGCTGCGCCCGGCGGAAATGCCCTTGGAAATAATGGTGCTCTTGGTGTTCTTGCCCAGGTGGATCATTTTGGTGCCGGTGTCCGCCTGCTGCATGTGGCGGGTCAGGGCCACGGAGTAGAATTCACCGATGCTGTTGTCACCACGCAGGATCACGGACGGGTACTTCCAGGTAATGGCAGAGCCGGTTTCCACCTGGGTCCAGCTGATCTTGCTGTTGTCGTGGGCCACGCCGCGCTTGGTGACGAAGTTGTAGATGCCACCCTTGCCGTTTTCGTCGCCGGGATACCAGTTCTGCACCGTGGAGTATTTGATCTCGGCACCGGGCAGGGCCACCAGCTCGACCACGGCGGCGTGCAGCTGGTTTTCGTCGCGCTGGGGGGCGGTGCAGCCTTCCAGGTAGCTCACATAGCTGCCTTCGTCGGCAATGATCAGGGTGCGCTCGAACTGGCCGGTGTTGGCTTCGTTGATACGGAAGTAGGTGGACAGCTCCATGGGGCAGCGTACGCCCTTGGGGATGTACACAAAGGAACCGTCAGAGAACACGGCGCTGTTCAGGGCGGCGTAGAAGTTGTCGCCCTTGGGTACCACTGAGCCCATGTATTTCTGAATCAGTTCCGGGTATTCCTGAATCGCTTCGGAAATGGAGCAGAAGATGACCCCGGCTTCCCACAGTTTTTCCTTGAAGGTGGTGAATACGGAAGAAGAGTCGAACACCACATCCACGGCCACGCCTGCGAGCATTTCCTGCTCGTGCAGGGGTATGCCCAGTTTTTCATAGGTGGCCAGCAGCTCCGGGTCTACCTCATCCAGGCTTTTCGGGGCGTCGTCCAGGCTCTTGGGCTTGGAATAAAAGGACACCTCGTTGACGTCGATGGGCGGGTGATGCAGGTGGGCCCAGTCCGGGGGAGTCATCTCCAGCCACTTGTGGTAGCTGTCCAGACGCCATTCCAGCATCCATTCCGGTTCGCCTTTCTTGGCGGACAGAAAACGGATGACCTCCTCGCTCAGCCCGGGGGGCAGGGTCTCGGTGTCCACCGTGGTGGTGAAACCGGCCTCGTAGTTGGAGCGAATCAGCTTGTCCAGTTCGGCTTGGCTCATAGATCGGGGCCTGCGGTTCAGGTGGTGTTGGAAATACCAGAGTAATTTAGTCGGGTATTATACGCCATTACAGGGCGCTGTCGAATAGGGGGCGAGGAAGAAAATGGGCGCCCCCGGCAACAGCAGAACATGGGCGCCTCCGACGGGGCGGCAACGGTATCATAATTCGCCCCGCTTGCGTATAATCCGCCGGTTCCAAGGGGTGGTGTAACTGACGGCTTTGACCGGTCAGCGATCACCCCTGTCATTGCCCCGGACAGCCCTTGCTGTTGCCGAGGACCACATTTAACGCAAATCTGGAGTGAACTGACTGATGGCTGTTGAGCGCACACTCTCTATCATCAAGCCTGATGCCGTGGCCAAGAACGTGATCGGCGAAATCGTTACCCGTTTCGAGAAGGCTGGCCTGAGCGTGGTTGCCATGAAAATGGTACACCTGAGCGACGAAAAGGCGGGCGGCTTCTACGCTGAGCACAAAGAGCGTCCTTTCTTCAAGGATCTGGTGGGCTTCATGACCAGCGGTCCTGTGGTTGTACAGGTTCTGGAAGGCGAAGACGCGGTTGCCAAAAACCGTGATCTGATGGGTGCTACCAACCCGAAAGAAGCCGAAGCCGGCACTATCCGTGCAGATTTTGCGGAAACAATCGATGCAAACGCGGTCCATGGTTCTGACTCCACCGAGTCAGCCGCCCGCGAACTGGCCTACTTCTTCTCCGACGAAGAACTGTGCCCGCGCGCCAGCTAATATCCGCTTGCGTGCAATACCAACCACGGCCTCGGGCCGTGGTTGGCGTTTAAAGGAAACCCGGTTTCCTATTGGAGAATGCTATGACTGCCCAACAGAAGGTAAATCTGCTCGGCCTTTCTCGCCCGCAAATGGAAGAGTTCTTCCTGACCATGGGGGAGAAAAAATTCCGTGCCCAGCAGGTGCTGAAATGGATCCACCACCACCAGGCGGATTCCTTCGAGCAAATGACCGATGTGGGTAAGGCATTGCGCCAGAAATTGTCCGAGGTGGCGGAAATCCGCGGCCCGAAGGTAACCCACGAGAGCATCAGCCGTGACGGCACCCGTAAATGGGTGTTCGAAATGGATAACGGCGGTGCCGTGGAAACCGTATTTATTCCCGATGGTCGTCGCGGCACCCTGTGTGTTTCATCCCAGGTGGGCTGCGCCGTGGATTGCAGCTTCTGCTCCACTGGCAAACAGGGCTTTCAGCGCGACATGACCAGCGCCGAGATCATCGGTCAGGTGTGGCAGGCAAGCCGCGCCTTTGGCCCGCGCCGTAACCTGGGTCAGCACCCGATTACCAATGTGGTGATGATGGGTATGGGCGAGCCGCTGCTTAATTACGACAAGGTGCTTACGGCCATGCGGATCATGAAAGATGATCTGGGCTACGGCATCGGTAAAAAACGTATCACCCTGTCTACCTCCGGGGTGATTCCGAAGATGAATCAGCTCAGCGAGGATTTGGATGTGTCCCTGGCGGTAAGCCTGCACGCACCCAATGACGAGCTGCGTAACCAGCTGGTGCCGCTGAACCGCAAGTATCCGCTGAAAGACCTGATGGCGGCCTGCAAGAGTTACAGCAAGAATATTACCCACCGCCATAACACCATCACCATGGAATATGTGATGTTGCGGGATGTGAACGACAAGCCGGAACATGCCCGCCAATTGGTTAAACTGCTTAACGGCATTCCCGTGAAGGTTAATCTGATTCCGTTTAACCCCTTTCCGCATGCCGGTTATGAGCGGTCACGCAAGAACGATATTTTGGAGTTCCACAAGTACCTGAATGACAATGGAGTAATGACCACGGTCAGGACAACGCGCGGCGATGATATTGATGCCGCTTGTGGTCAGTTAGTGGGGCAGGTGAAGGACCGCACCCGGCGCAGTGAGCGCTGGAAGGAATCCATTTTTCACCGCGCCGAACAAACCGATAACAACACAGCGCAGACCTAATGAAACGTTTTTTTCAGGTTATTTTTATCCTGTGTTTTGCAGGATTTTTGGCCGCCGGGTGTGTGACGGTGGACGATGGACCCAAGGTGAAAGTGGATGAAGCGGTAAATAGCCGTGTGGCCGCCGGGCTGCAGTACCTGCAGCAAGGCAGCCCGTCAGAAGCGCGCCGTCACTTTTCCCGCGCGCTGAGCCTGGATGATGACAGTGCCGTTGCGCACAACGCCATGGCCTTGCTTTATAAGTACGAGCAGGATCCCGCCAACGAAGAATACCATTACCGCAAGGCGCTGGATGCGGATCGCCATTACTCCCCGGCGCTGAATAACTACGGCACCTTGCTGTATGGCCGTGGCGAGTACAAGGAAGCGCTCAAGCATTTCAAGAAAGCCGCTAACGATCCGTCCTATGAAGGTCGCGGCAGCGCCTGGGAAAACATGGGCCGCTGTTACCAGAAACTGGGGAACGATGACGATGCTCGCAATGCCTATGTGAAAGCACTGCGCCTGAATCCGCGTTCCGTTCAGCCCAACCTGGAGTTGGCGCAACTGTATTTCGATGAAGATCGTGGCCGCCTGGCCTGGGATTATTACCAGCAATATGTACAGCGCACTGGTCGTCAGAGTGCCCGGGCCCTGTGGTTGGGGATTCAACTGTCCAATTCGTTGGGCTACCGCAACCAGCAATCCAGCTATGAGCTGGCGCTGGATAATTTGTACCGCCGCTCTGGCGAATACCGTCAGTGGCAGGAATGGAAAGCTGAGCAAGCAAAAGGAGCGCAGCAATGAGCGATGACATGGTGGTATTACCCGGCGAACGTTGTCGCAAAGCCCGTGAAGCCCAGGGCATGACCCAGGCACAGGCGGCCCAGCGTTTGCACTTGTCGCTGACCTACCTGCAGAGCCTGGATGCGGACGATTACGAGCGCTTGCCGGAAGCGACCTTTGTTAAAGGGTATCTGCGCAATTACGCGCGGCTGCTCGGGCTGCCGGCGGATGAAATCGCCAACACCTTCCAGCAAATGGTTAATGACGATGTGTTGGACAAGCCGCTGCAGTTGCCGTCCATTGCGCCGCCGCCTTCGGCCTGGCGAAAACCCGTGCTGATCGCACTGGCGCTGGCGGTGCTGGTGGCGCTGTTGTGGGCGCTCTGGCCTGCCAGCGGCGAATTGCCTGCGCTGCCGGAACAAACGCCGGCGACAGAGCAGGAGGCCGAGCTGAAAAACATGAATGACAGTGTTGGCGCTCAGCCCTCTGGCGGCGCTGTTGACGGTTTCGGTGGCATGGATTCCGGGGCTGCTCCGGCGAGCGCGGATCTTGACGGCGAAGGCATCACTGACGACGGTATGCAGGATGATGAGACTGATGCCAGCTCCGCTAGCGATCCCCAGGCTGATGGCAGCTCGGCTGAGCAGAGCGATGATGGCTCGTCCATGCTCGCGGCTAATGGTCTGGATCGTCTGCTACTCAGTTTCACCAGCAATTGCTGGATCAAGGTCACCGATGCCACCGGGCGCACTCTGCGCCAGGGCGAGCAATCCGGTGGCGCATCCCTGATGCTGGATGGTAAAGCGCCATTCAGCCTGACTCTCGGTAACGCCGGCGCGGTGGACGAGTTGCTGGTCAACGGCAGCGCTGTCACCTTGCCGACGGATTCCCCCGGTAAAGTTGTGCGAATCTCCGCTCCCTGATTCGCGAGGGTAGAAAACACCATGGAACCGGAAGTTAAAATCCAACGTCGTAAAACCCGCCAAATCATGGTGGGGAATGTCCCTGTCGGTGGCGATGCCCCGATCTCCGTACAAAGCATGACCAATACCGAAACCTGTGATGTGGACGCCACCGTTGGCCAGATCCGCCGTTTACAGGATGCCGGTGTGGATATCGTGCGGGTGTCGGTGCCGTCCATGGATGCCGCGGAAGCCTTTGGCAAAATTCGCAAGCAGGTGGATGTGCCGTTGGTGGCGGATATCCATTACGACTACAAGATTGCCTTGGCGGTGGCTGAGCAGGGTGTGGATTGCCTGCGTATCAACCCCGGCAATATTGGCCGCGAAGACCGTATCAAGGCAGTGATTCAGTGCGCCAAGGACAAGGGATTACCAATCCGTATCGGCGTGAACGCCGGCTCCCTGGAAAAAGAATTACAGCGTAAATACGGCGAGCCCACGTCCGACGCCCTGGTGGAATCCGCCATGCGCCATGCGGACATTCTCGACCGCTATGATTTTCAGGACTTCAAGGTCAGTGTGAAGGCCTCCAACGTCTTCATGACCCTTCAGGCCTACCGCAAGCTGTCTGCCCAGCTGGAGCAGCCCCTGCACCTGGGTGTCACCGAAGCGGGGACCTTCCGTTCCGGCACAGTGAAATCCGCCGTGGCGCTGGGTTCACTGCTCATGGAAGGCATCGGCGATACCATCCGCATTTCCCTGGCCGCCGACCCGGTGGAAGAAGTGCGGGTCGGTTTTGATATTCTGAAAAGCCTGAACCTGCGCAAGAAAGGCGTAAACATTATTGCCTGCCCCAGCTGTTCACGACAAAACTTTGATGTGATCAAGACCGTGAACGAGCTGGAAGCGCGACTGGAAGACATCAACGAATCCGTTGATCTGGCGGTGATTGGTTGCCTGGTAAATGGCCCGGGCGAAGCCCGTGAGGTGGATGTGGGGCTCACCGGTGGCACGCCCAATAATCTGGCCTACCGCGACGGTGAAAAAAGCCATCACATTACCGCTGACGATCTGGTCGACGAGCTTGAGCGAATGGTGCGCGCCAAGGTCAAGAAACAGCGAGAAGACGAAGAGAGGGGCATTATTGCCCGTAGTGAATAGACGGCGTGGGATCTTGGTCGGGCGTGGATTAGCGTCCGGCGTTAGGCGTCCAGCGTTCTGCGTTTTTAAGGAAATTCTGTGAGCAAGGCAGACAATAAAAAGGTCACCTCCATCCGCGGGATGAACGACATCCTGCCGGAGCAGACCGGGCTGTGGCAGTGGTTGGAAGGTAAAGTGCGCGATGTGCTGGCCAGTTACGGCTATCAGGAAATTCGCATGCCCATCGTGGAGCAGACCGACCTGTTCAAGCGCAGCATCGGTGAAGTGACCGATATCGTCGAAAAGGAAATGTACACCTTTGACGATCGTAACGGCGACAGCCTGACCCTGCGTCCGGAAGGCACGGCCAGCTGTGTGCGTGCTTGTGAGCAGCATGGCCTGTTGTACAACCAGACCCAGCGGTTGTGGTACACCGGCCCCATGTTCCGCCACGAGCGTCCCCAGGCCGGTCGTTATCGCCAGTTCCACCAGATTGGAGTGGAAACCTTCGGCATGACCGGCCCGGATATCGATGCTGAAGTCATCCTGCTTACTGCACGTCTGTGGAAAGCCCTGGGCCTGGCCGACAAGGTCACGCTGGAGCTGAACTCCCTGGGTGACAGTGCGGACCGGTCGCGCTATCGCGATGCGCTGGTGGATTATCTGAAAACACACTTTGATGCCCTGGATGGGGACTCCCAGAAGCGTCTGGAGCGCAGCCCGCTGCGCGTGCTCGACAGCAAGGACCCTGGCACCCGCGAGGTACTCAAGGATGCGCCGCAGCTGGCCGATTACCTGAATGACGAGGCTGTCGCCCATTTTGAAGGGCTGAAAGCCTTGCTCGATGCCAGTGGCATTGCTTATAAAGTGAACCCGTATCTGGTGCGCGGGCTGGATTATTACGGCAAGACCGTTTTCGAGTGGGTCACCGATGCCCTCGGCGCCCAGGGCACCGTCTGTGCCGGCGGTCGCTACGACGGGCTGGTGGAGCAGTTGGGCGGCAAGCCGACCCCGGCGGTGGGCTTCGCCATGGGGGTCGAGCGGCTGATTTTGCTTATCGAGCAGGAAAAGCCGGAACTGTCGGCGCCGGTGGACGTCTATGTGATGGCCATGGGGGATGTATTGGCATCCACCATGGCATTGTCCGAACAGCTTCGCGATGCCTTGCCCGGCCGTGCAATCCAGTTGCACTGCGGTGGTGGCAGCTTCAAAAGCCAGATGAAAAAAGCCGATCGCAGCGGTGCCGCGGTGGCCTTGATTATCGGCGAGGATGAACTGGCCAGTAACAGTGTTATGGTCAAACCCCTGCGTGGCCAGGGCGAGCAGCAGCAAGTATCCCGGGATCAGGTTGCCAGTGAGCTGGTAGCGCTCCTGGCGGACAATTAATAAGAAAGGAGAGCAGGGTGGCAGATTACATGCGCGATGAAGAGGAACAGGCGGAGCTGCTTAAAGAGTGGTGGCAGAAGAACGGTACCGCCGCGATTATTACCGTGGTACTGGCCGTGGCAGCCCTGATTGGCTGGCGTGAGTGGCAAGGCCATCAAGGGGAGCAGTCCTCCGAAGCGTCCAGGCAGTATCAGGTGTTGGTGGAATCGCTGACCGCACAGCAAGTGGATGAAGCGGCAGTGAACAAACAGGCGCAAGCCCTGAAAGAGGATTTCCCCGGCAGCGCCTATGCGGACTATGCCAGCCTGGCCCAGGCGCGCCTGGCGGTACAGGCGGGCGAGTACGATAAAGCCGCTTCCCTGCTGCAAGATGTGGCTGACGACGGCGCCACCGATGCGCTGACTTACACGGCACGTCTGCGCCTGGTGCGTGTGTTGCTGCAGCAGCAGGCCTACGATAAAGCCGCCGCCGAGCTCGATCACAGCTTCCCGGCTGCCTTTAATGGCATGGCGCTGGAGCTGCGTGGCGACCTGGCAAAAGCCCGTGACGACCAGCAGGCCGCCACAGAGGCGTATACCCAGGCGCTGGAAACCCTGCAGGACAACGGTGAAAAAGACCGTGTGCAGATGAAACTGGATGACCTGAAGAGCTAAATGAAATATTTCCTTCTCCCCTTCGCACTGGCCAGCCTGTTGCTGGCCGGTTGTAGCTCCAACCCGAATGCCATTGAGCCCAATGACTTGCCGGATTTTGATGCCAGCTACAAGGTAAAACGGCTCTGGAAAGAAGGTGTGGGCAACGGGGTGGAAGACAGCCAGCTGACCCTGCGCCCGGCCGTTACCCAGCAACAGGTATTTGCCGGTGATGTGTTCGGTGAGGTGTATGCCATCAGCCGTGACAAGGGCAAGCGCCAGTGGCGAGTGAAAACCGAAGATCGTATCGGCGGCGGTTTTTACGCCGGCTATGGCATGGTGCTCTACGGCACCCGTGAAGGCATGGCCGTGGCCCTGTCCATGGAAACGGGTGAAGAGCTGTGGCGTACCCAACTTTCCGGTGAAGCGCTGGCGATCCCCAACAGCAACGGCACCATCGTCGTCTTTCAGACCCAGGATGGCCATATAACGGCGCTGGACGCCACTACGGGGGATCAGGTGTGGGATTATGAAACCCCGGTGCCCACCCTGACCCTGCGTGGCCTGGCCCAGCCTGCCATTGCGGATGGTCGTGTTTATGCCGGTTTTGCCAATGCCAAG
>NZ_LWEZ01001060.1:0-293 GCF_001634945.1 Alcanivorax sp. HI0044 | reverse complement strand
GACTTAGGGCCTAAAGGGGCGGCAGCACAGGAAGGTGATCCCTGGCATCCCGGCTCACCCTATGCGGCGAGTAAGGCTGCAGCGGATCATCTAGTGGACGCCTGGGTGCACACCTATGGCTTTCCTGCCCTGATTTCCCATGCCAGCAATAATTATGGCCCTTGGCAGTATCCAGAGAAGCTGATCCGCGGGTGATACAGTGCGCATTGGCAGGCGATACAATCCCGCTGTATGGAAGCGGGGAACAGGTGCGTGACTGGTTACATGTTGACGATCACGTTAAGGCATTATGG
>NZ_LWEZ01001059.1:0-445 GCF_001634945.1 Alcanivorax sp. HI0044 | reverse complement strand
AGAGATACTTGTTCGTCATAACAGGTCCATCCATGCGACCGCAGGGCCAACTAAATACGGCAAAGTCCCTCTTAGCCATAAGACTGTGATTTTCGTCACACTACTTAGCCGGGGGAGCATTATAAGCCGTTTTCCAGGATATCCAACGGGTAAAAAGCACTAATTTCGAGGCAATCTAGTCATGAACGGTGACAATTAAGCGACAAACGGATACTGAGATCCGTGATTATCACCCGCAATGACGCATCTTTTTCAATCTGTTGCAAACGAGCGCTACACAGCAACCCACCAGCCCGGTAGGTCGAATTAGTCCGAAGGACGTAATCCGACATCCATCCATAGACCAAATCAAACACAGCCATGACACGATGCACTCCACGTACCGGGCCTTGTCGGATTACGCCTTTCAGGCTAATTCGACCTTGTGTCTCTCCGGCGGAAGGAT
>NZ_LWEZ01001058.1:0-259 GCF_001634945.1 Alcanivorax sp. HI0044 | reverse complement strand
TGGCCGCTCCGCCAGCAGCGGCGTCTGACTCCAGCGCTGGCCCAGGCTTCCTCGACACGCTGCAGTCCGAAGATGCCAACGCCTTCAATCAGTGGATGAAAGACCAGCCCCTTGGCCTGATCATCGGCCTGTTTTTTGTGGGCGGCCTGCTCTTGGCCTTTACCCCGTGCGTTTTTCCCATGGTACCGATCCTGTCCGGCATCATTGCCGGAGAGAAAGAGCCCAGTGCCGCCCGCGGCTTCACCCTGAGTGTCAGCTA
>NZ_LWEZ01001057.1:0-898 GCF_001634945.1 Alcanivorax sp. HI0044 | reverse complement strand
GAAGCCGACTTCGATTTCCCAACGTTCCCGGTACAGCCGGGCCACCGCCTCGGTGTCGTAGCGCTGCGCCGGCAGCGACGTCATCACCGTGCGCCGCTTGCCCTTGTGCTCATAGCTCACCGCCCGAACCGTCCAGGTCTCGGGCAGTTCAGGATCGCGTTTACGGGCCTGGGGAGAAACCTTCATGCTCAACAAGTGATCGTCGTCGTTGTACGTATGCAGAGTCTCGGCCACCAAGCCCTTGCGGGCGGGGATCAGCCAGTGGCGTTGCTCGCCGCCGCTAGCCAGCCGCAACAACCGGGCGGCGCTCCAGAAGCCTTTGTCGAACAGGGTGATCGAGTGATCCGGGATACGGTCCAGGAAGTCGTCGGCCAGCCGCATCTCGCTGCGCCGGTAGGGGCTAAGCTGGGCATCCAGCAACACGTGCGAGCGCACGTTCATCAACGCCACCAGCCGCATCATCGGGTACGGGGTTTGGCGGTGCGTGCCGGTATTGCCGGAACCGAAGTGCTCACGCAACGCCGGGGTGTCCTGGGTGCGCAGCTGCGCCCCGTCCACCGCCAGGACCTGCAGCCCGTTCCAGTCATCGCCGGGGTAACGTTCCCGGCCCCATTGTTCGCCGGTGCGGCGGAACAGCCATTCCACCGGGTCGGCCCCCAGGCGTCGGCGTGCCTGGGATACACCGCTGCGGGCCAGCAGACTGTCGGTGGCCAGTCCCTGGGCGCAGATATTGAGCCGGCGCGCTACTTCGCAGACCGGTTCGTTGCGGAACAAGGCCATGCCCAGCACCAGCCACAGCACCTGATCGCTGGGGAGGCGCCGCCGACGAATCGTTGCTTTGGAGGACAATTGGAGCGCCGACTCAACCCATTCAACGGGGATGTTCTGGGTGAAGGTG
>NZ_LWEZ01001056.1:0-969 GCF_001634945.1 Alcanivorax sp. HI0044 | reverse complement strand
CGTCGTATGCAACAACACCCTGGCGGTGGCGCTGAATGGCAACACCCATGCGGTGAAGGTACGTCACAACACCACCTTTGATCCGCAGTCTGTGAAGAAACAGCTGGGTATCTCAGTCTCTGCCTGGGATGACTTCATGTATCGCCTGAAGGCCCTCAGCGAGCGCCGCATCACCCGCAAGACCGCCGAGAAGGTCATGCAGACTATCTTCACAGATACCGGCTATCAGCCATCGGGCATGCCGGCGAAGGCCAACGAGCAGGCTATGAAGAAAGCCATGACTCTGTATGAGGGGACTGGTCGCGGGTCGGAGCTGGCGTCCGCCAAGAACACGGCCTACGGCCTGCTCAATGCGGTGACTGAGTTCGTGGACCATGAGCGTCGTGCCCGCAGCACCGACAACCGGCTGGACTCAGCCTGGTTCGGCAAGGGTGCCCAGATCAAGCAACGCGCTCTGGAACAAACCTCCCTGCTGGTCGCCTGACCCCGGTTAGATCTTTTCTTCTCCCTCTCTATTCCCGCTTCAAAGCAACCTGGAGAACACCATGAATTTGAAATGGCTCTACCGCCTGTTGGCGGTATGGGACTGTCGCCCTATGCCTGCTGAATTGGCAGCGGTGTGGGGCGCGTTCCTGCATGAAGGCCTGATGTGCCACCCCGGCGATCCGGGACGCAGTCGCCGCATCCTGGAGACCTGGGACAGTGGCTGCATCGAGCTGATCATCGCCTCGTGCGAATACCTGGACCCACTGTGGCAAACCGTCTCCCACATCTGGTTCGAGCCCCGTGGGCGCCCCGGCATCTTCGAGTATGAAGTGGTCAGTGAGTTGGGCGAATGGCTGGGTGAGCAACTGCTCACTACCGGCCAACTCCCCAGCGACAAGCAAGCTGAACGCTATATCGAAGCGTTGGTGAATGACTTCTTCGAGATCGGTGATGAGTCACCCTCGTCGTCAGGCCGCGCCGCAT
>NZ_LWEZ01001055.1:0-274 GCF_001634945.1 Alcanivorax sp. HI0044 | reverse complement strand
ATAGGGAATAATCGGATTATTCGGATTGGTGTTGAAAAGATCAATCGTGTCCTGCGTGATGGGTGTACCCTGCTCCGTGTAGTAATTCGCAGACATACAGCCACTTAACAAGCTCACACCCATCGCGCTGGCTGCCAGCCCTTTTAGTACCCTTCTCATAGTGTTCCCCGATACTGATTGTCCGTACGCCACTTCCCCCAATGAAAGCAGCGCTGTCCCAAGTCACAGGAAAATAACAACACTGTCACAAAACCGCATCCCCCATTTGGGGGAT
>NZ_LWEZ01001054.1:0-1350 GCF_001634945.1 Alcanivorax sp. HI0044 | reverse complement strand
CTACCCGGCAATGCCACTGGCGTGACAACCGGAACACCAGAGGTTCGTCCACTCCGGTCCTCTCGTACTAGGAGCAGCTCCTCTCAAATCTCCAACGCCCACGGCAGATAGGGACCGAACTGTCTCACGACGTTCTAAACCCAGCTCGCGTACCTCTTTAAATGGCGAACAGCCATACCCTTGGGACCGGCTTCAGCCCCAGGATGAGATGAGCCGACATCGAGGTGCCAAACACCGCCGTCGATATGAACTCTTGGGCGGTATCAGCCTGTTATCCCCGGAGTACCTTTTATCCGTTGAGCGATGGCCCTTCCATACAGAACCACCGGATCACTAAGACCTGCTTTCGCACCTGCTCGACTTGTAGGTCTCGCAGTCAAGCACCCTTCTACCTTTACGCTCGTTGCACGATGTCCGACCGTGCTGAGGGTACCTTTGTGCTCCTCCGTTACTCTTTGGGAGGAGACCGCCCCAGTCAAACTACCCACCACACAATGTCCCCGATCCCGATAAGGGACCCAGGTTAGAACCTCAAACATGCCAGGCTGGTATTTCAAGGACGACTCCACAATGACTAGCGTCACTGCTTCAAAGTCTCCCAGCTATCCTACACAAACAGGTTCAAAGTCCACTGTGAAGCTATAGTAAAGGTTCACGGGGTCTTTCCGTCTAGCCGCGGGTACACAGCATCTTCACTGCGATTTCGATTTCACTGAGTCTCGGGTGGAGACAGCGCCCCCATCATTACGCCATTCGTGCAGGTCGGAACTTACCCGACAAGGAATTTCGCTACCTTAGGACCGTTATAGTTACGGCCGCCGTTTACCGGGGCTTCGATCAAGAGCTTCGCCGAAGCTAACCCCATCAATTAACCTTCCGGCACCGGGCAGGCGTCACACCCTATACGTCCGCTTACGCGTTTGCAGAGTGCTGTGTTTTTAATAAACAGTTGCAGGGGCCTTTTCACTGCGACCGCCGATAGCTTAGGGAGTAAATCCCATCACCGTCAGCGGCGTACCTTCTCCCGAAGTTACGGTACCACTTTGCCTAGTTCCTTCACCCGAGTTCTCTCAAGCGCCTTAGAATACTCATCCCAACCACCTGTGTCGGTTTGGGGTACGGTTCCTTATAACCTGAAGCTTAGAAGATTTTCCTGGAAGCATGGCATCAACCACTTCCCGGTCACAAAGGACCAGTGGTCTCGACTCTCAGCCTTAAGGTGCCGGATTTGCCTAACACCTCAGCCTACAGCCTTTCCCCGGGACAACCAACGCCCGGTAGGCATAGCCTTCTCCGTCTCTCCATCGCAGTTATAAGAAGTACGGGAATATTAACCCGTTTCCCATCAGC
>NZ_LWEZ01001053.1:0-704 GCF_001634945.1 Alcanivorax sp. HI0044 | reverse complement strand
TGAATGGATATTCCCACTTTCGTAAAGAACGAGCAGGGCCTGTACCACGTACAGGGCTGCGTTAAACCCGAGGAGATCGTCAGTACGGCGGCCACCATCCTGCTGGATGAGCTTACCGACCGGGAGGCCCTGACCGCGCCTACCGATGTCGCCCAGTTCCTGCAACTGGCTCTGGCACAGGAGAAAAACGAAGTCTTCTCGGCCATCTTCCTCAACAACAAGCACAAGGTGCTCAGTTTCGAGACCTTGTTCAACGGCACCATTGATAGCTCCGCTGTTTACCCCCGCGTGGTAGTGCAACGCGCTCTGGACTGCAATGCCGCAGCCATCATCTTCGCCCATAACCACCCTTCCGGTTGCAGTGAGCCCTCCACTGCCGACCGGCAAATCACCAAACGCCTCAAGGACGCCCTCGCACTGATCGATGTGCGGGTGTTGGACCACTTTGTGGTGTCCCGTTCCAGCTACGTGAGCCTCGCCGAGCGCGGCTGGCTCTAACCCTGCCCTTTGGGCATTCCCTCTTTAACAGGAGATTCACCATGGCACATCTTGTCGAAAACATGGCCTATGTAGGCCGTACCCCCTGGCACGGGCTGGGCAACCAGCTGGCCAGCCAACAGCCGCTGGAAGTCTGGATGCGCGAAGCGGGCATGGATTGGGAGATCCGTGAGACCCCGGTGCGCTTTATCAGCAGCGAAGCCGGC
>NZ_LWEZ01001052.1:0-816 GCF_001634945.1 Alcanivorax sp. HI0044 | reverse complement strand
CAATAATCGCCAGGCCGACCCAGACACTCAGATAACGCTCGAAGAACGGCATCAGAGGTCCTCCATGTCCCGGTGGATTTGTTCGCCGCAGGCCACCAGACCTGTCTTGCCAAGATCATCCAGCGACACAGCGAACAGTGCCTGAAGCCGTTTTTCCAATTGCCGGTAGGTGGCCTCAAAGGCCGCCGCAATCTCCTCGTCCGTGCCTTGCGCATGGGCCGGGTCCGGCAACCCCCAATGCAGTTTGGGCACATCCCCCAGCCACACCGGGCAGGCTTCTCCGGCAGCGCTGTCGCAGACGGTAATGATCAGATCGATAGTTTCATCGGCCAGATCGTCCATGGACTTGGAGGCCGGGTTTTGCGGAGTAATACCATGGCGTCTCAGTACCGCCAGCGCCCCCGGGTTCACCTCACCGGTGGGATGGCTGCCGGCACTGAGTCCCCGAAAACGGCCTTCGCCCAGGGCATTGATCAACGCTTCACCAATAATGGAACGGCAGGAATTGCCGGTGCACAGTACCAGGATCGTCATGGGTTGCAGTTGCATGTCAGTTCTCGCAGCAGGCAGAGACAGGAAGTGTCAGGGACAGGGCGTCGCAGGCCGGTGATACCAGACTTGCCAACGTCTGCTGTGCCCAGGCGGGCAGATTCGGATTAACGCGGTAATGCATCCAGGTACCCTGCCGCCGAGCCACCACCAACCCGCACTGGCGCAGCTGGGCCAGGTGGCGAGACACAGTGGACTGCGGCGCCTGCATGGCCTCCACCAGATCGCACACGCAGACCTCCCCCTGACCGTGCAGCAGGCAGATCA
>NZ_LWEZ01001051.1:0-375 GCF_001634945.1 Alcanivorax sp. HI0044 | reverse complement strand
TCGCCATCGGTGTCCGTGGTTTCAGCTGCATCATTTGGGAAGTCGTCCTCGCCATCGACCACGCCATCTTCGTCACGATCCGGATCGAAGGGCGCGTCGTCCTCCTCATTGAGCAGGCCATCGTCATCAATATCCGCATCACTGCTGTCCGGCATGCCATCCTGATCGATATCACTTTCGGTTTCTGCCGGCTCGATAACCGTGGTGGTGTTCTCGGCAGTAGACGTATCCGCGTCCACGCCGGTATCTGCCGTTTCTTCAGCCACCACACTGGCTACCTGGGATACGGTCTTGTTGGAACCGGGGATAGTGAGTGAAGAAGGATCCTGGGTGACCTTTGCTGCCACATCCGCGATGTTGGCAAAGGTGGCAATG
>NZ_LWEZ01001050.1:0-787 GCF_001634945.1 Alcanivorax sp. HI0044 | reverse complement strand
ATCACCGTCGCGGTCCGGATTATAGGGAGCACTGTCCTGTTCATTGAGCAGGCCATCGCCATCAATATCATCATCACTGCTGTCCGGCATGCCATCCTGATCGATATCACTTTCGGTTTCTGCCGGCTCGATAACCGTGGTGGTGTTCTCGGCAGTAGACGTATCCGCGTCCACGCCGGTATCTGCCGTTTCTTCAGCCACCACACTGGCTACCTGGGATACGGTCTTGTTGGAACCGGGGATAGTGAGTGAAGAAGGATCCTGGGTGACCTTTGCTGCCACATCCGCGATGTTGGCAAAGGTGGCAATGGCTTCACCCTCGCTCTGCCCATCCACCTGACCATCGTTGAGGTCTTCGGACAGGGCCGCGAACATGGAGTCCGCCGTTTCGGTGCTGTTCGGGTTCTCGGTCTTGGCAGCCTCCGCCATGTCGGCCATCAGCGCCGCCACTGCCTCCACCGCTGTGCGTAGTTTTACAACCTTCTCCTGGTCATCCTGATCGCTGGTAATCAGCGGCGGGGAAGACAGCAGGTCCACGCTGTCGTCCAGCAGGCCAAAGCCGAACTGGCTGCGCACCTTGCTTTTCGCCAGCTTCAGGGCGGCGGTCCATTCAGCGGCGCTCACCGTGCCATTGTCATCACCCGCGAAACCGCTGTCTGTGCTGTCCGCGTTGGCCAACGCCATCTTGACCACCAGGGTACTAAGCGGTGTGGGGTAGTTAGTCTTGCCCGCAGCCACGTCTTCTGCGGTTGTCACAGACAATAATCGCGTAATGACAGGCTCCGCC
>NZ_LWEZ01001049.1:0-1418 GCF_001634945.1 Alcanivorax sp. HI0044 | reverse complement strand
GACTTAAGTAAGTGCCATTCAGGTCTGACCCCGGATCTTCCATTCGCACACAACGGCAAATACAGTGGTAATACGGCGTTTCCTCAAGGGAAATCTGCTGATAACGCGCTCGTGTCATGGTCGCCTCCATGCTGATCCATGACTTAAACCATACTGTCCTTATAGACAGGCAGCCATCAGATAATGGCCATCAGGCGCGTGAGAGATTTGCTAATTGATGGGTGTCCTGTTGTTCGTCCTCGCGGGGCAAGACCTGGCCCTCGTGTTCTCTCGTGTTCTAGACCGACGCCAGAGGGTGTTCAAAACTCTGTGTCACAGCCAGCAGCCTCACAGGCTGATGTATTTGTCCAGGCGCTCGGGGAAGTGGATGGCCATCTGTGACAGCGTCAGATTCCAGTTCTGCACCGGGTGGGTCCAGCGCTCGGATGCCTTGAGTATACCGGCATAGAGCAGCTTCAGTAAGGCGTTCTCACTGGCGAAGCCACCCTTGGTCTTTGTCAGCTTGCGGAACTGGCGATGTACGGCCTCCACGGCATTGGTGGTGTAAATCGCAGTACGGACGTAATCAGGGTATTTGAAGTAGGCTGACAGGGTTGGCCACTTTTCCCGCCAGGACTTGATTACCATCGGGTATTTCTCGCCCCACTTGGCTTCCAGTTCATCGAGTGCGATTTCTGCGGCGTTCAGCGTTGCAGCCTTGTAGACGGGCTTCAGGTCGGCCATGAAGGCTTTCTGGTTTTTCGAGGCAACATACTTCAGTGAGTTACGGATCTGGTGAATCACGCAATGCTGGATTTCCGTTTTCGGGTAAATGCTCTCGATGGCTTCAGGGAAGCCTTTCAAGCCATCCACGCAGGCGATCAGGATATCCTTGACGCCACGGTTGTAGAGGTCTGTCAGCACGGTTAACCAGTGGTGGGCACCTTCCTGATCAGAGAGATAAAGACCAAGCAGCTCCTTCTTGCCCTCGATGTTCAGGGCAAGAATGGTGTAGATAGCCTTGCTGACGTAACGGCCGTTTTCTCTAATTTTGTAGTGAATGGCGTCAAGCCAGACAATCGGATAGATGGCTTCAAGATCACGTTCTCGCCACGCCTGTAGCTCTGGCAGGAGTTTGTCGGTGATGGCATTGATGGTGCCGTTGGACAGCTCGATATCATACATCTCGACAATGTGGGCGCGGATGTCCTGGTAGCTGTTGCCGAGGGCAAACAGGGCAATGATCTTGCGCTCCAACTCATCGGTCAGATGCGTCTGGTGTTTCTTGATAAGCTGGGGTTCGAAGGTACCGCTGCGGTCTCGGGGCGTTTTAAGTTCAAAGCTGCCGGCGGGGCCTTTCATGGTCTTACTGGTCGTGCCATTCTTGCGGTTCGGCGCGGTCTCTTCTGTAAGATGATTGTCCAGCTCGGCTTGCATCG
>NZ_LWEZ01001048.1:0-836 GCF_001634945.1 Alcanivorax sp. HI0044 | reverse complement strand
TAAGGAAAAGTTCGAACGTAATAAACCGCACGTAAACGTAGGCACCATCGGTCACGTTGACCATGGTAAAACCACCCTGACTGCCGCGCTGACCCGCGTGTGTGCAGAAGTCTGGGGCGGTAGCGCCATTGCTTTCGATGGTATTGATAATGCCCCGGAAGAGCGTGAGCGTGGTATTACCATCGCGACCTCACACGTAGAGTACGATTCTCCGACTCGTCACTACGCCCACGTAGACTGCCCCGGTCACGCTGATTATGTGAAAAACATGATCACCGGTGCCGCGCAGATGGACGGCGCAATCCTGGTTTGTTCCGCAGCTGACGGCCCCATGCCGCAGACGCGTGAGCACATCCTGCTGTCCCGTCAGGTTGGCGTGCCTTTCATCGTTGTGTTCCTGAACAAAGCGGACATGGTTGACGATGAAGAGCTGCTCGAGCTGGTAGAAATGGAAGTGCGTGAGCTGCTGAGCGACTACGACTTCCCGGGCGACGACACCCCGATCATCAAGGGTTCTGCCCTGAAGGCTCTGGAAGGCGATACCAGCGACATCGGTATGCCTGCCGTGCAGAAGCTGGTTGAGTGCCTGGACGAGTACATCCCGGAGCCGGAGCGTGCCGTTGATCAGCCGTTCCTGATGCCGATCGAAGACGTATTCTCCATCTCTGGTCGCGGTACTGTAGTAACCGGCCGTGTAGAGCGTGGCATCATCAAGGTGGGTGAAGAGCTGGAAATCGTGGGTATCAACGACACCACCAAGACCACCTGTACCGGTGTTGAGATGTTCCGCAAGCTGCTGGACGAAGGTCGCGCTGGTGAGAACGTTGGTGTTCTGC
>NZ_LWEZ01001047.1:0-650 GCF_001634945.1 Alcanivorax sp. HI0044 | reverse complement strand
CATCAGTTTCGATGGAGCGGTAGAGCGCTGGACGGTGCCGTTGGCCTTTGGTTCGCGGGTGGTGATTCGTGACCAGCAACTGTGGAGCGCGGAACAATGCTGTGAGGTGCTGAAAAACGAAGGCGTCACCGTGGCCTGTTTCCCGCCCAGCTATATGGGGCCGCTGCTGGACTGGATCGAACAGGAAAAACCCGAACTGAAAGTGCGTTCCTGGACCCTGGGCGGCGAAGCCTTTACCCGGGAAACCTTCGAGCGCATGCAGAGCGTGCTAAAGCCTGAACGTATCCTTAATGGTTATGGCCCCACCGAAACGGTGGTTACGCCGATGCTGTGGGCCGCCTACGAAGGCGACACCCTGACCAGCGCCTATGCGCCCATCGGTACCGCCGTGGGGCCGAGGAAATTGTATGTGCTGGATCAGGATCTTAACCGGGTGCCGGTTGGCGTCGCCGGGGAACTGTATATCGGCAACGAAGTGGGCCTGGCCCGTGGCTACCATCAGCGCCCGGACCTGACGGCGGAGCGTTTCCTGCCAGACCCGTTCGGCGAACCCGGCGAGCGCATGTATCGCACCGGGGACCTGGTGAAGTACCGGGACGATGGCGTAATGGAATACCTGGGCCGGGTGGATCAGCAGGTGAAGATCCGCG
>NZ_LWEZ01001046.1:0-525 GCF_001634945.1 Alcanivorax sp. HI0044 | reverse complement strand
CGCATTCTCAACGGTTACGGTCCTACCGAAACCGTGGTCACCCCGATGCTGTGGGCCGCCTACGAAGGCGACACCCTGACCAGCGCCTACGCGCCCATCGGCACCGCCGTGGGGCCGAGNAANTTGTATGTGCTGGATCAGGATCTTAACCGGGTGCCGGTNGGCGTCGCCGGGGAACTGTATATCGGCAACGAAGTGGGCCTGGCCCGTGGCTACCATCAGCGCCCGGACCTGACGGCGGAGCGTTTCCTGCCAGACCCGTTCGGCGAACCCGGCGAGCGCATGTATCGCACCGGGGACCTGGTGAAGTACCGGGACGATGGCGTAATGGAATACCTGGGCCGGGTGGATCAGCAGGTGAAGATCCGCGGCTTCCGTATTGAGCTGGGGGAAATTGAAAGCCGGCTGCTGGGCCATGAACAGATCCGTGAGGCCGCTGTGGTGGCGCAGCCATCGCCGACGGGGGATCGCTTGGTGGGTTATATCGTGCCCCGCAATACCGTAGGACCGTGCTTGCACGCGAAC
>NZ_LWEZ01001045.1:0-962 GCF_001634945.1 Alcanivorax sp. HI0044 | reverse complement strand
AACCTCTTCACTACGATATTGGCTGCCTTGGTCTGAGTGGAACAGCAAATCACGCCCCGCAGGTTTCTGGCGCCTCCAGGCCTGTTTCAGCGCCGCTATAACCAATTGTGAGCAGTTAACCGGCCCCATCGCACGGCCCACGATCTGACGAGTCCCCAGATCCAGCACAACGGCAATGTAGAGCCAGCCTTCTTGGCAGCGGATCTGGGTAATATCCGACACCCAGACACGGTTGGCCTTCCCAACCGAGAACTGGCGATTCAGCAGATTGGGCAACACCGGTAGAGACGACTTGGCCTTGCGGTAGCCGGGCTTGGGTGCCGTACGCGAACGGTAGCCCGCCGCCTGCAGCAACCGCTGAACCTGATTTTTCCCACAGCAAACCCCCGCATCCTGGGCATGCAGCCAGAGCTTACGGTAACCCGGTATGCTTTGCTGACGACGAGCCTCTTTCAGAAGGAAGGCCAAGAGGGCGTCATCGCGCCTCTGTTTTGGCCCCGGACAACGCTGACGCTCCCGCCAACGGTAATAGCCTGCTCGTGAGACATCGAGTACTGCGCACATCACCGATACCGGCCAGGCTTGGCTACGGCAGGCATCGATGAAGGCAAATCTTATTTGCCGTGCTTGGCGAAGTACTCGTCCGCCTTTTTTAGGATTTCATTCTCCAGCTCGGCTCGCTTGAGCTGCTTTTTCAGGCGAGAAATCTCTCCTTCCAGGTCTTTGAGGCTTTTATCGGGTCCCGTGTTCTGGACGGATTTAGCGGACGGTTTCTTGGTCACAATCCATTCTCTTCGCCAGCGGCTTAACAACTTTGGGTGTATGCCTAGCTTGCCAGCTAGTGCGGACTGTGTCTGCGTGGTGGATAGCGAGGCCTGCACGGCCTCGCGTTTGAAATCATCGCTGAAGTAGCGCTTGGCTTTGTATTTCATGACACCTTCTCTCCAAATGAAGGTGTCTAC
>NZ_LWEZ01001043.1:0-401 GCF_001634945.1 Alcanivorax sp. HI0044 | reverse complement strand
TGCTCAGCGTGGCCTGAAGCGTGCAGCTGTTGCGTCTTGTCTTGATGGTCAGGGTGGTTCCCTTTCCGAGAGGCAAGGCGCAGCAGATGTGCGCTTCAGGCCACGCCCTTCGGGTCATTCAGGCTGGCCCGCACTCGTTGTTGCGTTTTTTCGATGGATGGACATATCTCGATCCCAGTTAGGGGACACCTTCAAAAGCGCGCCTAGATTGCGAACCAGCCTGAAAGACTGAGTACACAAGGAGTTTTTCAGAGGTTCCCTAGGCCTAGCTATCGTTCTTGAGAGACAAGTGGCTTATGTCCGGTTGCGCTGGTGGCACCTCCTCCTTCCGCTGCCCCAGATTCTCTCCCGGCGCGGCCATGCTCAGGTGACTCACGTCAGGGGCAGGTGGAGGCGGAGCC
>NZ_LWEZ01001042.1:0-1043 GCF_001634945.1 Alcanivorax sp. HI0044 | reverse complement strand
GCTGAGCCCAGCGTCTCTTACCGTGTCGCGAAGGTGTTTCTGGATCTGTGCATCCAGCGTGTTGATCTGAGAGATCAACCTCTTCAAGCCCGCTTTGAGTAGCGGCTCTGCACCCAGGCTTTGCTGGATAATGGTTCGCGCCTTGACCAGTGCCGCACGGCGGCGCAGCAGGGTCTGCAGCGTCCGATACGCCTTGGGTGGCGGGCTCCAGCGGCGCAAGGCCCCTTTTTCATTTTGCAGATGGCGGGCAAGTAGCTGCGCATCAGAGGCGTCCGTTTTTGCGCGACCCCCTGTGCCCTTGCGGTAATGGTGGAGGCGAGAACCATCAATCACGTAGATGTGGTGGCCTTTACGGTGGGCCAGCTCAATGACATCCATGTGATAAGTGCCAGTGGCCTCGATGGCTATCTCGCAGAGGGAAGGCAGATCCTTGAGCCAAGCCCGAATGGCTTGGGGTGTGTTCTCAATGGAATAGGTCTGGCCCAGGAAATAGATGACCAACTCGGCCTTGGCCACGTCGATGCCGATAATGGAGGGTTCTACTTGCATTGCCACTGAACAGCCCCTTGCGCTAGGTTACACATGCTTGTCGGGGCGCACCTGAAACGCTGGCTTGCTAGGTATCGTCGGTCTGAGGTGCGAACTCAGCCGATGGATTCTTTATCGGCGTATGAATAGGTGCGGGGTGGGGCCAAATCTCCTACCGTCTGTACCCTTGGGTCAGATGCTCCTTTGGTCCCTCCACCCCGGCAAGTCCTGCATGGTTGCAGGAAGAGCATTCAAACATACAAGCACCGTTTAGGGTGCGAACCGAGCGAAGCGAGGACATCGTCCGGAGGACGATCAAAGCTAGAAGCTAGAAGCCACAAAAAAACCGCACCCCTTCGGGCGCGGTTTTTTTGTAGAGAACTCAACGCTCAGCTGGGCCTCTCAATCACGAATTAACGACCTTCGTGTTGCAGCGTGTTGCGTGAAGCGTGCTGCGTCTCTTCTTACACCATTTCCAGATCCAGGGCCTGCTGGCAGACCCGCGCGGTGCGGAT
>NZ_LWEZ01001041.1:0-5372 GCF_001634945.1 Alcanivorax sp. HI0044 | reverse complement strand
ATATCTTCCAGCAGGTCGTCCAGCTCCACATAGCCGTTGCCGGCCAGCTCGCTGACCACTCGCTCAATGGGCAGATCGTCCAGGCCCATGTCGTAGCTGTGCAGGGCTTTCTCCAGTAGCCGCTGCCCCAGCTCCACGGCATCTTCGCGTTGCTGGTGCTTGAGGAAGTGGCGAATGTTGGTGCGCGCCTTGCCGGTGACCACAAAGTTGAGCCAGGCCGGGTTGGGAGTGGCATTGGGGGCGGTGATGATCTTGACGGTCTGCCCCGATTCCAGTGGCGTGGACAGCGCGGCGAGCTTGCCGTCGATACGGGCGGCCACGCACTTGTTGCCCACCTTGGTGTGCACCGCGTAGGCGAAGTCCACGGCGGTGGCGCCGCCGGGCAGTTCCTTGATGTCGCCCTTGGGGGTGAAGATATAGGCTTCGTCCGGGAACAGGTCCACCTTCACGTTCTCGATAAACTCCATGGAGTTACCGGTCTTCTGTTGCAGTTCCAGCAAGCGCTGCATCCAGCTCTGGGTGCGACTGTGGGTTGGGGTGCCGGGTTCGCCGTCGGATTTGTACAACCAGTGGGCGGCGATGCCGTTGTTGGCCATGGCTTCCATTTCTTCGGTGCGAATCTGCATTTCCAGGGGAATGCCGGAGCGGGCCTTCAGTGTGGTATGCAGGGACTGGTAGCCATTGGCCTTGGGAATGGCAATGTAGTCCTTGAAACGACCGGGGATGGGTGTGAAGTAATTGTGCACGGCCCCCAGTACCCGGTAGCAGGTGTCCACCCGGTCGACGATGATGCGGAAACCGAACACATCCATGATGTCCGCGAACGGTTTGTGCTGTTCTTTCATCTTCGAGTAAATACTGAACAGGTGCTTCTCGCGGCCCAGTACCCGGGCTTCGATGCCTTCTTCTTCCAGGCAGTGTTCCAGGCTGGTCTTGATGGTAGTGAGGATTTCCTTGCGGTTGCCGCGGGCTTTTTTCACCGCCTGGCCTATCAGCCGGGCGCGCATGGGATAGATGGCATGGAAGGCCAGATCTTCGTATTCCACCCGCATGTTGTACATGCCCAATCGAAAGGCGATTGGGGCATACAGTTCCAGTGTCTCGGTGGCAATGCGGCGACGCTTCTCGGCACGCATGACGTGCAGGGTGCGCATGTTATGCAGGCGGTCAGCCAGCTTGATCAGGATGACGCGGATGTCCCGGGTCATGGCCAGCATCATCTTGCGCAGGTTTTCCGCCTGCTGCTCCGCTTTTGATTCGAACTTGATCTGGGCGATCTTGGAAACGCCGTCCACCAGCTCGGCCACCTCTTCGCTGAATTCGTTGGCCAGCTGCTCTTTACTGAACCCGGTGTCCTCGATCACATCGTGCAGCATGGCGGCCATGAGCGAGGCATGGTCCATGTGCATGTCGGTGAGGATGTTGGCCACCGCCAGCGGGTGGGTGATGTACGGATCCCCGGTGCGGCGGTACTGGCCTTCGTGCGCTTGCTCGGCAAAATGGTAGGCGTGTACGACCTGGGCGATCTGGTCATCGTCCAGGTAACTGCGTAACCGTTTTTCCAGATTATGGATGGTGGGCAAAAGGCCTCGTCACGCCCTTGGCGAGTAGCAGGTTCGAAGATGACTCTTAGCTTAGATTTGAGGGCAGGATTTGTCTATGACAAGGAGGATAGGCGCAGACGATTGTTTGGCTGGGAGAAAGCGATACCGGTTGGCAAGCAAGGCGCGAAAAAAGGGGGGGGGGCGCTGGGAAACAGGAGTGAGGGGCAAGTGCCAGATGGCAAAACGCAGAGGCCGGTCGGCCTCTGCGTTTGCGTGTCTTGTTCCCGTCGACCCGTTTGGGGGAGACGGGGCGGGCAATTACTCGCCGAAAGACTGGGTCAGCAGGGCCAGCTCGTCCACGTCGGCGCTGCGATCCGCGATGGGGTTGTCCACGGATTCAGCCGTCACGTGGCCTTCGGCGATTTCACGCAGGGCGACAACGGTGGGTTTGTCGTTTTCCCAGGCTACACGTGGCTCTTTACCGCCGCTCTGCAATTGGTGGGCGCGCTTGCCGGCAACCAGTACCAGCTCAAAGCGGTTATCCAGTTTTTCCAGGCAATCTTCTACGGTAACTCGTGCCATGCTGCTCTCCTGACAAGCTGGCGGGGCCGGTTCGACATGAACCCGCACCGCCTGATAATTCGCAATGAGCGATTTTACGGGCTGAGGGCAGTGCAAGTCCAGTGCCCGCCGCCGAACGGCGGAGCCGGGGCTGGCCCCGACGGGGGCGATCAGCGTGGCGCGAGCAGGTTCTGCAGGGTCGCGGCCTGGCGGGCAGACTGCCGCGCTGTTACCAGCCGGCGAGCCTCGACAACGGCTTCCAGCTCATACAGGGCACGCTGAAAATCGTCGTTGACCACCAGATAGTCGAATTCGCCGTAGTGGCTCATTTCGTCCTGGGCACCGTCCAGACGTTGCTGGATCACCGTTTCGTCGTCGGTTTCGCGGCCCCGCAGGCGGTCGGCCAGAATCTCCAGTGAGGGCGGCAGAATGAAGACGCTGACGGCATCCGGTAGCTGCTTGCGAATCTGGGTGGCGCCTTGCCAGTCGATCTCCAGAATCACATCATCGCCGCCGCGCAGGGTCTGGGCGACCCAGTCGGCACTGGTGCCGTAAAGGTTGCCGAACACTTCCGCATGCTCGAGAAAACGGCCCTGTTCCACCTGACGGACAAAGCTGTCACGGTCGGTGAAATGGTAGTTCACGCCGTCTTCCTCGCCGGGGCGCATGGCGCGGGTGGTGTGCGAGATGGAAATGCGGACCCGGGCAAGCTTGTCGACCAGGGCGGCCACCAGGCTGGTCTTGCCGGCGCCGGACGGGGCGGAAATGATGTACAGCGTGCCTTTGTCGGCCATAAAAAGAATGTCCTGTTCGCGATCCCGGTAAAGCGCGCATTATAGGCGTAAAGACCCGGGTGCGTCATATGCACCCTGACCTGGAGATAACGGACTCGCTATGCAGGACAGCGCGATCAGCGCCACGGTGGATTTTCATCGGGACGGCGTGCAGCACGGATTCCTCAAACTGCCTTACTCCCACGACCAGTCTGCCTGGGGCAATGTGATGATCCCGGTGACGGTGATCCGCAACGGCGAAGGGCCCACCGCACTGCTGACCGGGGGCAATCATGGTGATGAATACGAGGGCATCACCGCCTTGCTCAAGCTGGCCAACCGGCTGCAGCCGCGTGATATCAGCGGCCGTGTCATCATTGTGCCGATGATGAATCACCCGGCGGTGCTGAACGGCACGCGTACTTCACCGCTGGACGGCGGCAACCTGAACCGGGCCTTTCCGGGCAACCCCGCCGGTACCCTCACCGAAAAAATTGCCGATTACTTCACCCGTTATCTGGTGCCGCTGGCCGACGTGGTGCTGGATATGCATTCCGGTGGACGCACGCTGGACCTGTTGCCTTTTGCGGCCACCCATCGCCTCGCCGATGAGGCCTTTGGAGCGCGCTGCCTGGCCGGGGCAGAGGCGTTTGGGGCCCCTTACACCCTGTTTATGGCGGAGCTGGAGGAGGCGGCCCTGTTCGATAGCGTGGTAGAAGCCCAGGGGCGGGTGTTCATTAGCACCGAGCTGCGCGGCGGCGGCACGACTACCCCGGATACCGTGGCGCTGGCAGAGCAGGGCGTGGACAACGTGTTACGCTTTGCCGGCATTCTGCCCGGCGACCCGCTACCGGTGACATCGCAGGCGTTGGAGATCCCCAACGCAGACTATTACCGTGTCAGTGAGCATCGCGGTTTGCTGGAATTTGCGGTGGCGCTGGGTGAGTGGGTGCAGCAGGGTGATGTGCTTGCCCGTGTGCATGCCATCGACCGCACCGGCGAGCCACCGGTAGAGTATCTGGCGCCTTTCAAGGGCATGTTGATTGGTCGCCGTCACCCGGCACGGGTGGACATTGGCGACACCTTTGCCGTGCTGGCGGTGAAGCGTTAACCGGAATCAGGAGAGGGTATGAGTGATGCACAGGGCGATCCACGCCGCCGGCATTCCGCCAAGGTCGTCGACGGTCCAGGCAAGTCGGCGAGCCGGGCCATGTTGCGGGCCGTGGGATTTACCGATGAAGATTTTCGTAAACCTCAGGTGGGCATCGCGTCTACCTGGAGTCAGGTGACGCCCTGCAACAGCCACATTGGTGAGCTGGCCGACAAGGCCTGCCAGGGCGCGGATGCGGCCGGCGGCAAGGGCGTGATTTTCAATACCATTACCATCTCTGACGGGATCGCCAACGGCACCGAAGGGATGAAGTATTCGCTGGTCTCCCGCGAGGTGATTGCCGACTCCATTGAAACCGTGGCCGCCTGCGAAGGGTTTGACGGCCTGGTGACCCTGGGCGGTTGCGACAAAAACATGCCGGGCTGCCTGATGGGCATGGCGCGGCTGAATCGCCCCAGCGTGTTCGTCTACGGCGGCACCATCATGCCCGGTAAGGGCCATACCGATATTGTCTCCGTGTTCGAAGCCATGGGCGCCCATTCCCGGGGCGACATGGATCTGATTGAGCTCAAGCAGATTGAAGAAACCGCCATCCCCGGCCCGGGTTCCTGCGGCGGCATGTACACCGCCAACACCATGGCCTCGGCCATCGAAGCACTGGGCATGAGCCTGCCCGGCAGCTCCGCACAGAACGCGGTGTCCGAAGAAAAGCGGGAAGACTGCGTGCGGGCCGGCGCCGCTGTATTGAAACTGCTGGAAGAGGAGATCAAGCCGTCCGACATCATGACCCGCGCGGCGTTCGAGAATGCCATCACCGTGGTGATTGCCCTGGGCGGCTCCACCAATGCGGTGCTGCACCTGATCGCCATGGCCCGCACCATCGATGTGGCGTTGTCACTGGATGACTTTACCGAGATCGGCAAGCGGGTGCCGGTGCTGGCGGACCTGCGCCCCAGCGGCCACTACATGATGAGCGAACTGGTGGCCATTGGCGGTATTCAGCCGCTGATGAAGATCTTGCTGGAGGCGGGTCTGCTGCACGGCGACTGCCTGACTGTCACCGGCCAAACCCTGACGGAAAACCTGGCCGATGTGGCGCCCTATCCCCTGGATCAGTCGATTATTGCGCCCCTGTCCGAGCCTCTGAAAGCGGAAAGTCACCTGCGCATTCTGTATGGCAACCTGGCCCCGGACGGCGCGGTGGCCAAGATCACCGGCAAGGAAGGCACCCACTTTTCCGGCCCGGCACGGGTGTTCGGTTCGGAAGAAGAAGCCCAGCAACGGATTAACGACGGCACGGTAGTGTCTGGCGACGTGGTAGTGATTCGCTATGAAGGCCCCCGCGGTGGGCCGGGCATGCGTGAAATGCTCACCCCCACCTCC
>NZ_LWEZ01001040.1:0-1740 GCF_001634945.1 Alcanivorax sp. HI0044 | reverse complement strand
CTACGAGCTACGAGCTACGAGCTACGAGCTACGAGCTACGAGCTACGAGCTACGAGCTACGAGCTACGAGCTACGAGCTACGAGCTACGAGCTACGAGCTACGAGCTACGAGCTACGAGCTACGAGCTACGAGCTACGAGCTACGAGCTACGAGCTACGAGCTACGAGCTACGAGCTACGAGCTACGAGCTACGAGCTACGAGCTACGAGCTACGCTCGCTTCGATAAAGAAAGGCGGAAAAGTTCCTCAGCATCTGCGTTTCTACGAAGCCGCTGTAGGAGATTCTATGTTGTCCACCCCAGTCTTCATGAGGCAGGGGCCGGCTGATAGTCGGTGCCATTTTTCATAAGCGCGAAGGCGATGCGAACCAGTTTGCGCGCCAGGATGACTAACGCTTGGGTAGTTGCCAGCCCCCGGTCCAGATAAGCCTGATAGACCCCAGCCCAACGCTTGCTCCGGCGAGCGGCCATGGCCGCGCAGTAAAGCAGCCTGCGAGCTTCTGAGTCCCCTTTCTTGGTCAGTTTTCGCTTGCCGGTTTTGGTGCCTGAGTCTCTCACGTGAACGTCCATCCCCAGGAAGGCCACGAAGGCATCACTGTTCCTGAAGTCGCCCCTTAAGAAGGCCATGACCAGAGCGTAGGCGGTCAGATCGCCCACGCCCTCCAGGGCCTTGCACCGTTGCACCTGTTCGCTGAGCCCAGCGTCTCTTACCGTGTCGCGAAGGTGTTTCTGGATCTGTGCATCCAGCGTGTTGATCTGAGAGATCAACCTCTTCAAGCCCGCTTTGAGTAGCGGCTCTGCACCCAGGCTTTGCTGGATAATGGTTCGCGCCTTGACCAGTGCCGCACGGCGGCGCAGCAGGGTCTGCAGCGTCCGATACGCCTTGGGTGGCGGGCTCCAGCGGCGCAAGGCCCCTTTTTCATTTTGCAGATGGCGGGCAAGTAGCTGCGCATCAGAGGCGTCCGTTTTTGCGCGACCCCCTGTGCCCTTGCGGTAATGGTGGAGGCGAGAACCATCAATCACGTAGATGTGGTGGCCTTTACGGTGGGCCAGCTCAATGACATCCATGTGATAAGTGCCAGTGGCCTCGATGGCTATCTCGCAGAGGGAAGGCAGATCCTTGAGCCAAGCCCGAATGGCTTGGGGTGTGTTCTCAATGGAATAGGTCTGGCCCAGGAAATAGATGACCAACTCGGCCTTGGCCACGTCGATGCCGATAATGGAGGATTCTACTTGCATTGCCACTGAACAGCCCCTTGCGCTAGGTTACACATGCTTGTCGGGGCGCACCTGAACGCTGGCTTGCTAGGTATCGTCGGTCTGAGGTGCAACTCAGCCGATGGATTCTTTATCGGCGTATGAATAGGTGCGGGGTGGGGCCAAATCTCCTACCGTCTGTACCCTTGGGTCAGATGCTCCTTTGGTCCCTCCACCCCGGCAAGTCCTGCATGGTTGCAGGAAGAGCATTCAAACATACAAGCACCTCTCGAGGTGCGAACCGAGCGAAGCGAGACGACAACGCTTACGTTGCTCGCCTATCTTTTCTGAAACCTGTCGAGTGTTGATATTCCTGATCGTCATGCGGACGATTTCCGCGCTGGCGCGCGGTTCGCACCTCGAGAGGTGCTCCTACCGGGGGCTATAGCCAGACGGCGTTCCAGTACGGGTAATCTTTTAGCGAACGCACAAGGCCAGCCCGCAAAGGATTTGCGACGATATACCGCGCAATCTCCCGAATAT
>NZ_LWEZ01001039.1:0-289 GCF_001634945.1 Alcanivorax sp. HI0044 | reverse complement strand
CCGAACTGGTTACAATGATTCTGCGAGGAAAACATTGTGATCAGGGAGGTTCAGGCTTTGACACATCATAACACCGCCTTTCACCAACTGCTCAAACCGGTTTCGAGACATGATTTTGAGAGGCTGGCCAAAGAGCATCATCACGGGCAAAAACTGAGATCCGCCACGCGCTGGGATCAATTCATTGGCATGGCCATGTCTCAGCTTTCCGGCCGTCAGAGCCTGAGCGATATCCAGTCGAACCTGGAGAGCCAAAAGCATAAGCTTTTCCACCTTGGCGCCAAACCCG
>NZ_LWEZ01001038.1:0-472 GCF_001634945.1 Alcanivorax sp. HI0044 | reverse complement strand
CCAAGCGTTGCCATGAGGATCTGGGTACGCGGGTCCTTGTTTGCCCAGGGCGTTAACCCGCGTACCCAGATCCTCATGGCAACGCTTGGCAAGGGGCTGGGTACTGGCGGCGCTTTTGTGGCTGGCAGCCATGACTTGATCGAAACCCTGATACAGTTTGCCCGCACGTTTATCTATACCACCGCCATGCCGGCCGCGGTGGCGGCGGCCACACGGGTCAGTCTCCACAAATCCAGTGAGGAAAACTGGCGCAGGGAGAAGCTGGCAGAACTGATTGCCCGTTTTCGACAGGGTGCCAGTGAACTGGGCTACACCCTGATGCCGTCGCGCACACCGATCCAGCCACTACTGATCGGCAGTGATGCCGAGGCCATGGCGCTCAGTGGTGCGCTCCGGGAAAAGGGGCTGTTGATCACGGCCANTCGTCCGCCCACGGTGCCGGAAGGCGAAGCGCGCTTGCGGGTGACACTGT
>NZ_LWEZ01001037.1:0-1413 GCF_001634945.1 Alcanivorax sp. HI0044 | reverse complement strand
GCCTGCTTCGCGCAGCCAGGCTTGGGTGGTCTGGCTGCGCAGCCCGCCNCGGAAGCAATACAGATAGCCGTCCGGGTTGGCCTGCCACCACTGCTGCCAGGCTTGCATGCGCCGTTCCCGCTCTTCGCCGCTGACCAGCTTGTTACCCAGGTCAATGGCCGCCTGCTGGCCCTGCTGCTTGTAACAGATGCCAATTTGGTGACGCTCGTCATCGTTGATCAGGGCGATATTGGTGGCACCGGGAAAGGCGCCTTTGGCAAATTCCACGGGGGCGCGCACGTCCAGCAGGGGCGTGTCGTTCAGGAACAGGGAAAGGAAATCACGGGTATCGTCTCGCATGGGGAGCGAGTTTAGAACAGCTACAAGCTACAAGCTACAAGTCGGAAAGTTCCTCGTAGTCCGCAACTTCTACGAAGCCGCTGTAGGAGTACCTCTTGAGGTGCGAACCGCGCTTGCGCGGAAATCGCCCGCAGGGCGATCAGGAGTCTCAAAACTCGACGGGTTCCAGAAAGAATGGCGGAAGGATCTTGATCTTTGCCGCCTCGCTAGGCCCGGTTCGCACCTCAAGAGGTGCTTGTATGTTTGAATGCTCTTCCTGCAACCATGCAGGACTTGCCGGGGTGGAGGGACCAAAGGGGCATCTGACCCAAGGGTACAGACGGTAGGAGATTTGGCCCCACCCCGCACCTATTCATACGCCGATAAAGAATCCATCGGCTGAGTTCGCACCTCAGACCGACGATACCTAGCAAGCCAGCGTTCAGGTGCGCCCCGACAAGCATGTGTAACCTAGCGCAAGGGGCTGTTCAGTGGCAATGCAAGTAGAACCCTCCATTATCGGCATCGACGTGGCCAAGGCCGAGTTGGTCATCTATTTCCTGGGCCAGACCTATTCCATTGAGAACACACCCCAAGCCATTCGGGCTTGGCTCAAGGATCTGCCTTCCCTCTGCGAGATAGCCATCGAGGCCACTGGCACTTATCACATGGATGTCATTGAGCTGGCCCACCGTAAAGGCCACCACATCTACGTGATTGATGGTTCTCGCCTCCACCATTACCGCAAGGGCACAGGTGGTCGCGCAAAAACGGACGCCTCTGATGCGCAGCTACTTGCCCGCCATCTGCAACATGAAAAAGGGGCCTTGCGCCGCTGGAGTCCGCCACCCAAGGCGTATCGGACGCTGCAGACCCTACTGCGCCGCCGTGCGGCACTGGTCAAGGCACGAACCATTATCCAGCAAAGCCTGGGTGCAGAGCCGCTACTCAAAGCGGGCTTGAAGAGGTTGATCTCTCAGATCAACACGCTGGATGCACAGATCCAGAAACACCTTCGCGACACGGTAAGAGACGCTGGGCTCAGCGAACAGGTGCAACGGTGCAAGGCCCTGGAGGGCGTGGGCGATCTGACCG
>NZ_LWEZ01001036.1:0-508 GCF_001634945.1 Alcanivorax sp. HI0044 | reverse complement strand
CCCGGGCTTTGTGGAATTGCCGCTGGAGCTGGAAGACGACTTTGCCATTGCCTTGCTCGCCAGCACCGTCTCCCTGACCCCGGGTACCGTGTCGGCGGACGTGAGCCCGGACCGCAAGGCATTGTTGGTGCATGCGCTGGATGTGGATGATGCGGCGGCGCTGGTGGCGGAGATCAAGCAGCGCTACGAGCGGCCGCTAAAGGAGATTTTCGAATGCTAGAGACGGCTATTTCCATTGCATTGGCACTGATTACCCTGGCCTGGGTATTAAACCTGTACCGGCTGGTCATCGGCCCGTCGCTACCGGACCGGGTGCTGGCGTTGGACACCATGTACATCAACAGCATTGCGTTGATTGTGGTGTACGGCATCCAGGTGGACAGCAAGCTCTATTTTGAAGCGGCCATGCTGATCGCGCTGATCGGCTTTGTCAGCACCGTGGCGGTGGCGAAGTACGTCACCCGCGGGGATATTATTGAATGAACGCCGGATGCCCGAGGCCTGACGC
>NZ_LWEZ01001035.1:0-739 GCF_001634945.1 Alcanivorax sp. HI0044 | reverse complement strand
TTATCGGCGCCAACGGCGATATCTATAACATCATGAAGGACTACAAGACCGCCGCCCTGGGCTGGGGCATCGATCTTGAGCTCAAGCCCTACACCGATGAAAAAATTGCCTCCGAAGACCTGAAGGCCGGGCAGTGTGATGCCGCCGTCCTTACCGGCATCCGTGGCCGTCAGTTCAACAGCTACACCGGCAGCATGGATTCCATTGGCGCGATCCCCAGCTACGACGCCATGCGCACCGTGATCACCGTACTCGCCAGCGGCAACCCCTCCATCAATGAAAAACTGGTTTCCGGGCCCTATGAAGTGGGCGGCGTTGCGCCAATGGGCGCGGCTTATCTGTTCGTAAAAGACCGCACCATCGATACCGTCGGCGAACTGTCCGGCAAATCCATCGCGGTACTTGAGTACGATACGGCACAGGCCAATATGGCGTCCCGCGTGGGCATGTCCCCCGTGATGTCCGACATCACAAACTTCTCCGGTCGCTTCAACAACGGCTCCGTGGATATCTGTTTTGCCCCCATTGCAGCTTATTCTGCTCTGGAATTGTATAAAGGCATGCAGCCTGACGGCGGCATCATCGATTACGTACTTGGTCAGCTGACGGCTCAAGTGATTCTGAAAAAAGACAAGTTCCCCGCAGACTTCGCAGCACAATCGCGCAAATACATGCTCGGTCAGTTTGACCGCGCCATGCGTGTGATTGAGAACGCCAACAACGAAGTCAACAAGAAGTG
>NZ_LWEZ01001034.1:0-682 GCF_001634945.1 Alcanivorax sp. HI0044 | reverse complement strand
GCCAGTCCACAGCACTCTACGGCACGGCGCGCTTGTGGGACGACGGCATTATCGACCCCCGCGACACACGCCAGGTGGTGGCCTACGCCCTGGATATCTGCGATGACGCAGAACAACGCCAGCTACACCCGAATTCATTCGGGGTGGCGAGACTTTAAACGTAATTGACAGTGGCCAATTAAAAGTTGACAGCGAAACAACGGACAGCACAGCGCCTCCGAACTGGGGTTTAGCTGTCAACTGTCCACTATCAACTTTCAACTCAAACACCTGAATAACTGACAAATACAGACATAGCAGCGCTCGATAAACCGAGCCAAACAAACACAGGGAGCCTCCCATGCAATTCACTCAGGAACACGAAGAACTTCGCCGTACCGTCCGTAATTTTGTCGACAAGGAACTGAACCCCCATGTGCGTGAATGGGAAGACGCTGGCCGTTTCCCCATTCACGAAGTGTTCAAGAAAATGGGCGATCTGGGTCTGCTCGGGGTCACCAAGCCGGAAGAGTTTGGCGGCATGGGGCTAGACTACTCCTACGGCATGGTTATGAGCGAAGAAATGGGCCGCGTCCATTGTGGCGGCGTGCCGTTGGCTGTGGGTGTACAAACCGACATGGCCACCCCAGCCATCGCCCGCTTCGGCTCCGATGAACTGCGTCGTGACTACCTGGCCCCCGCC
>NZ_LWEZ01001033.1:0-325 GCF_001634945.1 Alcanivorax sp. HI0044 | reverse complement strand
GTGTGAGGCTACCAGAAACTGACAGAAAGCGGCAATAAATCACATGAATAGCGCAGGCTAGAAAGCTGATTTTTCAGGGATAAAACAGGCCAAACCGACAAAGAAAGCGCAATAAAATGCACTTGCAAGCGCGCAAAGCTGATGCCGGGCGGTGCNTTAAACTAGCCACCCGGCAGACGAGCACAATGGGTCAACAGGCTGAAATGCCGGCGCGATGGAATAAGAGAAGAGGAGCAAGAGAAGTTGGTGCGGGTAGCCGGACTTGAACCGGCATGACCTAATGGTCGACAGATTTTAAGTCTGTTGTGTCTACCAATTTCACCAT
>NZ_LWEZ01001032.1:0-505 GCF_001634945.1 Alcanivorax sp. HI0044 | reverse complement strand
GGACCGTTGCCAGAAGCAGCTCTGCTGGGCAGATCGTTCCAGCCCGCTACTGACACTCCCCCAAACCGGCGCTCAGCAGCTGGCTCACTTGAGCTGGCAACCGGGCAGTAACTTGCTGATCAGCGTATGAGGTCACTATGAGCGAACCCTTTCTCGCCGAAATCCGCATCTTTGCGAGTAACTTTGCCCCACGCGGCTGGGCTTTTTGTAATGGGCAACTGCTGCCGATCAGCCAGAACACCGCGTTGTTCAGCCTGATTGGCACCACTTACGGAGGAGATG
This sequence comes from Alcanivorax sp. HI0044, assembly GCF_001634945.1. Lineage (NCBI taxonomy): Bacteria > Pseudomonadati > Pseudomonadota > Gammaproteobacteria > Oceanospirillales > Alcanivoracaceae > Alcanivorax > Alcanivorax sp. HI0044. The sequence goes on along the minus strand of NZ_LWEZ01001032.1, from coordinate 223 downwards.
GCCGCTCGACCACCGCCCTGCCCAACCTGCAAGGCCGGGCACCCGCACATCCCGGCAGAGGCCCCGGACTGCCAAACTATCGCCTTGGTCAGGTGGCCGCAAACAACCCGGTAGACGTGGTACAGAGCGTCGTGCCTGACCGTAACCTGGGCAATAGTCAGACCACCCGCAGCGTGGCCGCCAAAATACCTGCGGGCGATCAGCGCCACCCTTATCTGGGGCT
>NZ_LWEZ01001031.1:0-3643 GCF_001634945.1 Alcanivorax sp. HI0044 | reverse complement strand
CAAGATGGATATCACCGATGATGCTGCGGTCGCCGCAGCGGTGGCTGATGCTATTGCCATGTTTGGTGCGCCAGAACTGGCGATTAATTCTGCCGGCGTGGTACTGAACAAGACGGTGGCGGATCAGAAACCTGCCGAGTTTCGCAGGGTCATTGATATCAACCTGAACGGAAGCCTGCATTTTGCCACAGCGGTGTTGCCGTTCATGGAGTCTGGCTCACGTCTGGCGCTGGTGGCTTCGCTGGCAGGGCATACCAGCAACTATGCCTACAGTGCCTATGGCGCCTCCAAGTTCGGTGTTATCGGCCTGGCCACCACGCTGCGCTATGAATACGAAGCCTTGGGGATTCATCTGAGTTGTATCTGCCCACCGGAGGTGGAAACGCCGTTGGTGGATGGCGAGCGTTTGTCTGGTAACCCCATTTCACTGGAACTGAAGAAAACGGCCGGTTGTATGAAAGCGGATGCGGCCTGCGATCAAATTGTTGATGGCCTGGATGCGGGAAAGTGGATGATTATTCCTGGCGCTGCGGGCAAACTCACGGGTTTTGTGGCGCGCCACATGCCGGGCGTTTTCAATGGCTATATGCAGAGAGTGATTCGCAAACTGATGAAGCAATACCCGGTTGGGGAAACCGCCTGACTGTATCAACAACAAACGCTGATTTCTGGATGCCCCGTATCGCTGATGCGGGGTTTTCTTGTTTCAGGAGCAGAGCGTTTGCAATCCAGAGATGGTAGTCGAACAGAGAAATTGGTGGGCCCACCAGGACTTGAACCTGGGACCAATCGATTATGAGTCGACTGCTCTAACCAACTGAGCTATAGGCCCGAAAGAGTTGCCTGACGCCGGATGCTCGACGCCTGACGGTGCCACGCTAACGCGCGGGCATGGATTATAACGTGTATTTGAAGCAGGAAAAGGCCGATCTTTTTTTATTATGAGCCCGGGCTGCGAGCAGCCCGGGTTTGCGTCCGGCGTCTGGCCTCAAGCGTCCGGCGTACTAATTACAGGTCGCCGTCCAGGAAGCTGCGCAGGTGTTCGCTGCGGCTTGGGTGACGCAACTTGCGCAGCGCCTTGGCTTCTATCTGACGGATACGCTCACGGGTCACGTCGAACTGTTTGCCCACTTCCTCAAGGGTGTGGTCCGTGTTCATGTCGATGCCGAAGCGCATGCGCAGAACTTTGGCTTCACGGGCGGTCAGGTTGGCCAGCACATCACGGGTGGCCTCTTCCAGGCCCAGTGAGGTGGCGGAGTCCACCGGGGATTCCATGTTGCCGTCTTCGATAAAGTCGCCGAGGCTGGAATCTTCATCGTCACCGATGGGGGTTTCCATGGAGATCGGCTCTTTGGCGATCTTCAGTACCTTGCGGACCTTGTCTTCCGGCATTTCCAGGCGCACGCCCAATTCTTCCGGGGTCGGCTCACGGCCCATTTCCTGCAGCATCTGACGCTGTACCCGGTTGATCTTGTTGATGGTCTCGATCATGTGTACCGGGATACGGATGGTGCGCGCCTGATCCGCGATGGAGCGGGTAATGGCCTGACGAATCCACCAGGTGGCGTAGGTGGAGAACTTGTAACCACGACGGTATTCGAACTTGTCCACGGCTTTCATCAGGCCGATGTTGCCTTCCTGAATCAGGTCGAGGAATTGCAGGCCACGGTTGGTGTATTTCTTGGCGATGGAAATTACCAGACGCAGGTTGGCTTCCACCATTTCTTTCTTGGCGCGGCGGGCCTTGGCTTCGCCGATGGAGATGCGACGGTTGATTTCCTTGATGTCGCCCACGGGCAGACCAATGATGTCTTCGATGGTGCCGATCTTGCGCTGGGCACGTTGCACATCTTCTTTGACTGCGCCGAGTTTGTCGGCGATGGCTTTGCCTTTTTTGGTTTTCAGCTGGGCATCGATCCAATCCATGTTGGTTTCGTTGCCGGGGAACGCCTTAATGAAGTCTTTGCGATCCATGCCGCCGCGGCGGATGGTGGCAGACATAATCTGACGCTCGAATTTGCGCACCAGATCCAGGTTGTCACGGGCACCCACCAGCATGCCGTCGAAAATGCGCGGCACCAGTTTGAACAGGGTGAAGTGTTCGGCCAGGGCTTCCAGTGCCTTGGCGCTGGAGGCGTGGTCGCGACCATTGCGCTTGAGTGAGCGCTCGGCTTTTTCGTGCAGTTTTTTCAGCGTTTCGAAACGCTCTGCTGCCAGAACCGGATCCAGGCCGCCTTCATCTTCTTCCTCATCGTCGTCGCTGTCTTTGTCATCAGCGTCGTCGTCTTTGGCTTTTTCTTTGGCCTTGGCTTTTTCTTCTGCCGCTTTTTTGGCTTTCTCGGCAAAGGCTGGGTCCCGGTTGGCGTTGGTTGCCGCGGCGCCATCGTCGTTGGGATCCAGGTAACCGGCAATGATGTCGGTGAGCTTGCGTTCTTCGTTTTCCACGCGGGCGTATTCGTCGATCACCATGTCGACGGCGCCGGGCCAGAAGGCGAGGGCGTGCAGGACTTCACGGGTGCCTTCTTCGATGCGTTTGGCAATTTCGATTTCGCCTTCGCGGGTCAGCAGCTCCACGGTACCCATTTCGCGCATGTACATGCGCACCGGGTCAGTGGTGCGGCCGGGTTCGTTTTCTACGGAGGCGAGCACAGCAGCGGCTTCTTCAGCGGCGACTTCGTCGGTGCTGTCGGCGCTTTCATCGATCGTCAACTGATCGGCATCGGCGGCCTTTTCCACCACGGTAATGCCCATGTCGTTGATCATCTGAATGATGTCTTCCACTTGATCGGTGTCGGTAATGGAATCCGGCAAGTGGTCATTCACTTCGGCGTAGGTAAGGTAGCCCTGTTCCTTACCCAGTGCGATCAACTGCTTCAGCTGAGATTGTTGCTGCTGCTTTTGAGTCGTCATGCAATAAAGCCCGTAACGTCGTGCTGGAAGCTTGCGCTGGCCAGCGTGATGGTGGCGTGGGAAAACGGCGTATTATACCGGGATGTGGGGGCTACGGCCAGTCAATGCAACCCCGGGGGTATGGCACGGACCGGGCTAGCCGAAGGGTTTGCGGGCGTGCTGGCGCGCTTCGGCCAGGGCTTTATGCAGCGCCTGCCAGTGCGCCGGGTCGGGCATGCCGGCCTGTTCCACTTCCAGCAAGGCGGCTTCCAGCCGGGTGACTTCCAGCTGTGACAGGGCATCCAGCCAGAGCCGGGTGGCCATTTCTTCGCCCATGGGCGGCTTGAGGCTGGCCTTGAGCAGACGAGACAGAGTTTCGCCCTGCTCCAGCGCCATCAGGGCGCCAAGCAGCGCGGCGGCGCTGTGGTTTTGCCGACACAGGCCGGCTACCTGGACCAGCAGGTCGATATGCGGCAGCGGGAGGGTTTCGATGCCCTCGGGCAGCGGGTGTTGGTCAATCAGTGAGGGGTAATCCAGCAGCACCAGCACCAGGCGTTCAGCCAGGGTGAGCGGGCCTTTGCGGGCGCTGTTCTGGCGTGGGTTGGGGCGTGTGCGATTGGGGCTGCCGCCGTTGAAACCGGCATTGCCCTGGTTGTCCTCGTCCGCAAAGCCGAAGTCTTCCGGGTAGGGCATGCCAGGGTCGCCCTCCGCCGGCGAATAGCCTGCGTCCTCGTAGCCGTACGCGGTGGCATCC
>NZ_LWEZ01001030.1:0-280 GCF_001634945.1 Alcanivorax sp. HI0044 | reverse complement strand
ACGATAGAGCTCGTCCTTATGGCTGGAGCATCTGCTCGGATCAATATTTGTCCATCCCCGCCATGGACGAGAAAATGGCGGCGACCTGGTTTCTGGTTGAGCGCTATTTACAACCGTTGATGCCTCGTGATGCCTTGCAGAAGCTCGCTCCTATATTTGATGCGGTGGACGCTTGGTTCAAAAAGCACAAGCCGACAGGAGGGCGTAGCTGGAAAGACAAGGTTGCCTATGTGCCTCGGGGCTTCTCCTTGCAGCAAGCATCGGTTCCTGCAGGGATTGT
>NZ_LWEZ01001029.1:0-498 GCF_001634945.1 Alcanivorax sp. HI0044 | reverse complement strand
TCTGGACCTGGATGGCCTGCTGCTGGGCTTTCTGCTGGGGCAGGTGACCCTGCTGGCGGGGATGCTGGTGCTGATTGTGCGAGGCTACCCGGCCGAGAGCATCGTCTCGTTCGACATGTTCGGCAAAAAATACCTGTACCCCAGCCTGATGCTGGTGGGCTTTTTCTATAATGCCGGGGTGTGGGCGGACAAGGCCATGTTCTGGTTTTACGACGGCACCGGTAGCGATGTGATCGGGCCGCTGCGGGCCTCGTTGATCTACGATATTCCCGTGTTCCTGTCGTATCTGTCACTGATCCCGGGCATGGCCGTATTTCTGGTGCGTATGGAGACCGATTTTGTAGAGTACTACTCCAACTTCTACGATGCGGTCCGTGAGGGCGGATCGCTGTCCTATATCGAAGATATGCGCAACCAGATGGTGTTTGTCATTCGCCAGGGCATCTTCCAGATTCTCAAGATTCAGGCGATCTCGGCGCTGGTGATCATGGTGGCCGG
>NZ_LWEZ01001028.1:0-255 GCF_001634945.1 Alcanivorax sp. HI0044 | reverse complement strand
CGCCCAGGTCTTCTCGGTAGGTCAGGACGAAACCTATAACGAGGACGAGCTGGCAGAGCGCCTGCTGGACCACGCCTTGCTGGTATCGTTTGCACCCGCGGAAAAGCCGGCCATTGCCGTGGCCGTGCTGGTGGAAAATGGGCGCCACGGCGGCTCTACCGCCGGGCCAGTGGCTCGCCAGGTCATGGACGCCTGGCTGCTCGATAAAGAGGGAGAACTGAAGGTGCCGCCGGTATTCGCCAACACCCCGGCCAC
>NZ_LWEZ01001027.1:0-385 GCF_001634945.1 Alcanivorax sp. HI0044 | reverse complement strand
TCGCGCGCAGCGGATGACGCAGCAAAGGCGAATGGTGAACTGTTAAACAGCATCGCCGGTTTTGGCCTGGCGTTGATGCCCATGCCGGAAGCTCTGGGCGGTGTGGGCATGCCACGTTCGCCGCTCTCCAACGCGCTGGCAGTGGAAGATCTGGCCGAGGGGGATATTTCTCATACCCTGGCTGCCTTGCAGCCCATGGCTGCCGTCAACGCCCTGGTGGATTTCGGTAGCGACGAGCAGCAGGAACGCTGGTTGCCTGCCATGGCCACGGAAACCTTTACCGGTGCGGCTATCGCGCTGACGGAGCCGCGCGCCACTTTCGAGCCTTCCTCTCCCGCTACCACGGCACAAACTGCAAACGGGCAAGTGGTGCTCAATGGAGTGA
>NZ_LWEZ01001026.1:0-458 GCF_001634945.1 Alcanivorax sp. HI0044 | reverse complement strand
ACATACTCGTTGTTGCAATTTTCTGATGAGTGGACACACCGTCAAAATTGCGCCTGGATTGTGAGCCAGCCTGAAAGCCTGAGCCTGCAAGGCATTATTCAGCGGCTCTTGGCATTGCCATTAAGCGAATCCGTACCCGTCAGCATTGTCATCGGCACGTTTATTATTTACCGGCCTGCTGTTTTTAAAGAGTCCGGGAGCGTCAATCATAAAGAAACTGGCCGGAATTAACATACTGTCTACCGCTACAAAACCGTTGCATCGTGATTCTGGCAGGAAAAACCCGCCTTCACACAGATTTCACCCTTGTTATCCTGCGCTGTCTACGATAAAAATCACTAATGAATGTTCTCGTCGTTGAAGACAACAAGGCTGTCAGCCTGATCATCTGCCGCATCATCGAAGAGCTCGGCCACCAGTATGTACTGGCCGCAGACGGTGAGGCCGCCCTGCGTCTT
>NZ_LWEZ01001025.1:0-595 GCF_001634945.1 Alcanivorax sp. HI0044 | reverse complement strand
ATAAAACCCGCCACCACTGCCGGAGCAGATAGCCGGGCCGTACTGAGCCAGGCCGGCTTCAGTGACAGTGACATCGATGGCCTGATCGCCAGTGGAGCCGTCAAGCAGGACTGATCCCTGCTTGCTCTCCACTGGCTGCATTGACCTGTAACACCTGCCGGGCCACAAGCCAGGCAGGTGTTCGCCCCATTGGAGGAACCATGAACGTAGTGATCCCCGGCACATCCCTGGCCATTCACCCGGAACGTTTCCCTGATCCCATCGACGATCTGCCCGCCAATGGCATGGCCAAAGCGGTTCTGGCTGGCGGTTGCTTCTGGTGTGTGGAAGCGGTCTATCTGAATCTGGAAGGCGTGAACGCCGTGGTGTCCGGTTATGCCGGCGGCCATGCTGCCCGCGCCAATTACGAGGCCGTCTGTACCGGCACCACCGGCCATGCGGAAGTGATCGAAGTAGAATACGACAGCACCGTCATCAGCTTCGGCGAACTGCTGAAAGTGTTCTTTTCCGTCGCCCACGACCCCACCCAGAAAGACCGGCAAGGCAACGACCGGGGCACCCAGTACCGCTCCGCGATTTTTTATCACGACGAGGC
>NZ_LWEZ01001024.1:0-623 GCF_001634945.1 Alcanivorax sp. HI0044 | reverse complement strand
GACACTGGACGTGGGCGAGCTGGGCGAGCGCAACGTCTTCGCCGGCATCAAATCGCGTTACGCACCGCAAGAGCTGGAAGGCAAACTGGTCGTCCTGGTCGCCAACCTGGCACCGCGCAAGATGAAGTTCGGCGTCTCCGAAGGCATGGTACTGGCCGCCGGCCCCGGCGGGGATGACATTCACATCCTCAGCCCGGACAGTGGCGCCGAACCGGGCATGGAAGTGCGCTAGGGTGAAAGCTCGGCGCCGGATGCCTGACGCAGAGGCGCCTTCATTCTACTGTGGGAAGCGATGCTTGCATCGCGAATAATCAGGTGGTGCTGAGCACGCCTCTTGGTCATGCAAGCATGACTTCCCACCCCCCTCTCATCTGGCCGAGCGTCTACAAGTGTGAGTGAGCAGGTTGAATTCACCCAAGGGCACAGAGAGCCTGAAAGGCGGAATCCGACATCCTGCTTAGCATCAATTCAACGTCGCCAAGTGTTCCCGCAGCGCCGCCTCATCTTCGATCGTGATGCGCCCGTAGCCCAGCGTGATCAGCCCCTGCGCCTCAAACGCCTTGAGCGTCCGGTGCACGCCCTGACGAGTCATCCCCATCATGTTGGCAATATGTTCACGGGTC
>NZ_LWEZ01001023.1:0-481 GCF_001634945.1 Alcanivorax sp. HI0044 | reverse complement strand
GGTGCTCCCGGGCTTATGCCCAACCCAAAACGGTGACTAGCCGGTCAGGGTACAGGTGAAATCCGGGTTTGCGTATACGACAGAGGGCGAATCCGGTCAGGAAAGTGCAACAGAGTTTTAAAATGAAAGCGGATGTTTCGGGGTGGGGGGGCTACGAAGCTGCTGTAGGAACGAAGCGTAGCGGAGTAACGCACGTAGTTCCGTACGGCCCGAAGGGTGAGCGGAGCGAATAATACCGCTCGAGCCGCGAATCGAGCGGAAGCAAGGCAGAGAAGCGTGATCATTTAGAAAGATCTGCTAGGCCCTGGAATACCTGATCGCCCTACGGGCGATTTCCGCGCAAGCGCGGTTCGCGGCTCAAGCGCCGCTCCTACGGAGGGGTGATAGAGGTGGAATACAGAGGGCGGCGCCAACAAAAAACGGGGCCTTTAGGCCCCGTTTTCGTCTGGCATCAAGCGTCCAGCGTCAGGCGTCTCACACC
>NZ_LWEZ01001022.1:0-1213 GCF_001634945.1 Alcanivorax sp. HI0044 | reverse complement strand
CTGGGACTTGTTGTTCGAGAAAAGCGCTTAACAGTAAAGAATTCGGCCTAAAGGCGGGCAAAGAAAAACCGCAGCGCAGGCTGCGGTTTTTCTTTGCTCAATCTCAGCGGAAGTAGCCTTCCACCCCCAAATTTAAACTGTTGTATTCCAGCTCTTCACCCATTTCATCTTCAAAGCTGTAGAAGGTGTAACCCGCGACAATACCGCCGTTCCCCTGATTGAAAAGAAATTTACCACGCAGGCCATAGAAAAAATCCCGACCATCGCTGCTGCTTTTCGACGTCCCGAGGGCAGTGGTAGTAATGGATTCGCCATCCCAGTTCTGCAAACCCAATGCCCCCCAAGTAAACCGTATCCGCAAGTGGGAACATGATATCAGCCGCCAGGTACAGACCATCGGCATCCACCTCATATTCGCCTATCTTCATTCCACCCGTGAACACCTCTCCGGATTGCTCCCCGAATTGGCGGTAGCCAATACGAAAAGAGGAAGCGCCACTAAAAGCATACCCCCAAGTACAGGTCTGGCCCTGTGCTGGCACCATCATCTTCTACGTTGAAACCACCACCCAGAGCATCTTCCAGCTCATCAGCAAAATTACCGGTATCCAGCGCAAAGCCTCCACCCACAAGAAAGCCCCCTCGCAGGCTATCTTCAACAGCCCAGGAGTTTCCGGTGGCCAAGGCCACCAGCAGCGTCACTAGGGAACCTCTGAAAAACTCCTTGCGTACTCAGTCTTTCAGGCTGGTTCGNAATCTATACCCCATTCGGGGCACAGAGGGCGCACTTTTGAAGGTGTCCCCTAACTGGGATCGAGATATGTCCATCCATCGAAAAAGCGCAACAACGAGTGCGGGCCAGCCTGGATGACCCGAAGCACCCGTTCGGGCATAAAGGCGCGGCCTGAAGCGCACACCTGCTGCGCCTTGCCTCTCGGAAAGGGAACCACCCTGACCATCAAGACAAGACGCAACAGCTGCACGCTTCAGGCCACGCTGAGCATGCAAGGAGTTTTTCAGAGGTTCCTTAACCTTTTGAGGATATAAGGTGAGCCTCTTTCTTCGCGATGCAAGCATCGCTTCCCACAAAACCACCACCCCATAAAATGAAGCCTCTCTGTGGGAGGCGATGCTTGCATCGCGAAGAAGATCTTAACGAAGAAACCCGGCCTAAAAACTTTCGCCCAACTGAATAAAGAAGACGGTATCGTCT
>NZ_LWEZ01001021.1:0-5671 GCF_001634945.1 Alcanivorax sp. HI0044 | reverse complement strand
CCAACAGCTTCGCGGCTCAAGCGCCGCTCCTGCGGCATATTAAAACAACGGAGAAAACGTAATGACGATTGCTTACTGGTGCGTGCTTGCCGCCATCTTCCTGCCCTACCTGTCCACCGGCTTCGCCAAGTTTCAGGGCGGGTTCGGCCCCAAACAAAACCATAACCCCCGCGAGTTTCTGGAAACTCTGGAAGGGAGTCGCAAACGCGCCCACTGGGCGCAGCAGAATGGTTTTGAAGTCACCCCGGCTTTTGCAGCGGCAGTGATCATCGCCCACCTGGCTGCCACGTCTCCGCAGGGCACCATTGATGGTATCGCCCTGGCGTTCGTCGCCAGCCGCATTCTCTTCACCGTCTGTTATGTGGCTGACTGGGCCAGCGCCCGCACCCTGGTCTGGGCCTTTGGCATGGGTTGTATCGTGGCGCTATTCGTGGGCGCAGGCAGTTAAAACAGTGGCGAGTTACGAGTATTGAGTTTCGAAAGGCAAAACCACAACCGGCAGCCGCGATTGTAGATTTTCGCTTCTCGATACTCGTAACGTTTCCATGCCCCGGACCTTCACCATCACCGTCAACGGCAAGGGCCATTTCCCCTGCCGCACCGACCAGTCCATCGTCGACGCCGGCCAGCAGGCCGGTTTCGGCTTCCCTGTGGCCTGCCGCAATGGCGTGTGTGAGCGCTGCATCGGTCGCCTTAGTCATGGACAGGTGCAACAGAAAAACCGCACCATTCACGCGGGCGATGCCAGCAGCTCCCAGGTGTTATACTGCGTCGCTCTGCCACTCAGCGATTGCGAGATAGATGTGCCCGAGGTAACCGCGCCCGGTGAATTGCCGGTCCACCAGATTCATTGCCAGATCCAGCAGATCGACGCGCTCAACCACGACGTCAGCCGGGTCTGGCTGCGCCTGCCCGCCGGCAAGAAAATCCAGTGGCACGCGGGCCAGTACCTGATGCTGAACCTGCACGGCGAAAGCTATCCCTTTTCCATCGCCAACCATTGCGATGGCCGCGATATTGAATTGCACATCCGCCATGGTGATGACAACAGCGCCGCCCAGGACATTATGGCCAGCCTGCGGGCAGACAGCACCGTGAGTACCACCCTGCCCGCCGGCCTGCGGTTTATCGACAGCGCACCGGACCAGCCCGTGTGGTTCATCTGCGGCTCCACTGGTTTTGCACCGGTAAAAGCCATGATCGAACGTCTGATCACCCTGAATTTCACTCAGCCAGTGCGGCTGTTCTGGGGCGCACGAACCGACGCAGACCTGTATCTGCCCCACCTGCCGGCCCAATGGCAGGGTGCCCTGGCCGACTTCGATTTCATCACTTCCCTGTCGGATATCCGCCACCCGGACCACGCCGAAGGGCTGGTCCATGAAGCCGCACTGGAAGCGCTCAGCGAACCCGACCTGCCCCTGTTCTTTCTGGGCGGTTCCCCGCCCATGGCCTGGGCGGTGTTCGATGCACTGGTGGCTGAAGGCGTTCCCGCCGGCAACATTCACTGCGACGTGTTTGACTACGCCCCACGGGACTGAAAGCCGTCGTGCAGGAGCGTGCTTGCAAGCGAAGAAGGGGCTGCGACCCGACAGCCCAGCTCTTCGCGTGCAAGCACGCTCCCACATTGAATTTTTGCTGTTGCTGTCGGAGCTTGTGACACCGCCCTTGCAACTGCTCTAATGGGCCTTCACGGATCGGAATGGCTGCCATGGCGCAGGACGCGAACAACACGAGCCAAACGTTTTTACTACCCTGTCACGAATGTGATCTGGTGTCGGCCGTGAGCCCCGGCAAGGATGGCCAGTGGCTGCAGTGCCCCCGCTGCCAGCACCCACTGATGCGCCCGGCACAAAACGACCAGCTCACCCCTGCCCTGGCCTTTACTGCCCTGCTGCTGCTGACCCTGTCTTTACTGTTTCCCTATCTGGGCTTCGAGAAAAATGGCATCGAGCGGGCCATGACCGTCACCGACGCGGCCTATGAGCTGGCGATTTACCACCACCCGGCCCTGGCCGTTATCGTGATCGCCACCATCATTGTGATCCCGGCGCTGTATCTGTTGTCGGTGTGCTGGATTCATATGAGCCTGGCCAGCCCCGGGCCCCTGCCCGGCAGCCTGTTTCTGGCCCGCTGGTTACCCCGCATGCAGCCCTGGATGATGGCCGATGTCTTTGCCATCGCCGCCCTGGTCAGCCTGGTGAAAATCATCGCCATGGCCCATATCCAACTGCTGTCCGCCTTCTGGACCTTTTCCGGTTTCGCCCTGATCCTGCTAATCACCGTCACCCGCATGAACACCATCGGCCTGTGGCAGCGGCTGCTCGGCGACCTGCAACAGCCAGCGCAGGCACAAGCCGGCGACACCGCCCAGCGCCAGGGCCTGATTGGCTGCCAATGGTGCGGGCAGCTGCAGCCCTTGGGACAATCCCACCGCTGCCACCACTGCCACAGTTTTCTCCACGAGCGTCACCCCTTCAACCTGCAGCGGGTCTGGGCATTGCTGGTCACCGCCATTCTCTGCTGCTTTCCGGCGCACCTGTTCCCAATCATGATCACTACCAGCCTGGGCAAAACCGAGCCCTCCACCATCATTGCCGGGGTCATGCTGTTTCTGCGCCACGGCGACTGGCCCATCGCCCTGATCATTTTCACCGCCAGCGTGCTGGTGCCCTTCGGCAAGATCCTCGCCCTTGGCTGGCTATGCATCGCCGCCCGCCAGCGACAGCCTCTGGACATGACCAGCCAGATGAAGCTCTATCGGCTCACCGAGTGGATTGGCCGCTGGTCCATGATTGACGTCTTTGTGGTGGCCATCATTGTGGCCCTGTTTCAGATGGGCAATATTCTTACTGTTACCCCCGGTGTCGGTGGGCTGGCCTTTTCCGCCGTGGTGATTTTTACCATGCTCGCAGCACACCAGTTTGATCCCCGCCTGATCTGGGACCGGCAACAACAGCTACTGCAAGACTCAAAACAGCGCGCAGAACAACGCCAGCCACCGACACTTGAACCGGAGAAACCCTCTTGAACCAGGCCGATTCGCCACCGTCACATCGCCGCCCGCGGTTATCTGCTGTTTGGCTGATTCCATTGCTGGCCGCACTGATCGGCCTGTGGCTGGTGTTCAGCTACCTCTCCAGCCAGGGCCCGGTCATTACCCTGGAACTGGAAGATGCGGAAGGCATCAACGCCGGCAAAACCGCCGTCAAGATGCGCAATGTGCAAGTGGGAGTGGTGGAAAGCGTCAGCCTGTCCGAGGACTTGAGCCACACCCTGCTCAGCGTGCAAATGCAGGCCGACACTGAACGCATGCTCAACAGCGACACACAATTCTGGGTGGTAAAACCCCGGGTCGGGCGTGAGGGAGTCAGCGGCTTGAGCACCGTCCTGTCCGGTGCCTATATCGAATTACTACCCGGCAACAGCAGCAAGAAGGCCAAAACCTTTACCGTAAAAAATTCGCCACCGCCGGAGAAAACCGGGGACGGACTGTTCCTGAAACTGATCAGCGAGCCAGGCACCAACATCAATAACGGCGACCCGGTGAGTTTCCGCAGCCTGAAAGTGGGCCGCGTGGTAGACACCACCTTTGACCCCGATGCCGAACTGTTTCGCCACCGCCTGTTCATTGAAAAACCCTATGATGTACTGGTCAGCGACAGCAGCCGCTTCTGGAAAGTCTCCGGCATCGGCTTCCAGCTGGATGCCCGCGGCTTCCAGGCGCAACTCAGCTCACTGGAAGCCCTGCTTGGCGGTGGCATTTCCTTCTCCGTGCCCGATCCCAACATGAGCACCGGCGCCCCCGTGGAAGACGACCACCAGTTCGTGCTGCATGACAACCAGGAAAGCGCCAAGCGGGCTCTCTACACCCAGACACTGGATTATGTGCTGCTGGTTGAACGCAGCGTGCGCGGCCTGCAAGCCGGGGCACCCGTCGAATACCGCGGCATCCGCATCGGCACGGTGGAGCAAGTCCCCTGGGCCTTTGGCACCGAAGGCCCCAACGCCATGACCGACAGTCCGATTCCGGTACTGATCCGCCTGGAACCACAACGGGTCACCCATCAATCCACGATTGCATTGCCCTCATGGAAAAGTGAAATCAGCCAGATGGTGGAAAACGGCCTGCGCGCCAGCCTGAAAGCCGGCAATCTGCTGACCGGCTCCCTGTTTGTTGACCTCGAGTTTCACAACAACGCCCCGGCAACCGATGCCTCGCCCACCTACCGCTCCGTACCCGTCCTTCCCTCCGTGGGCAGCGGCGGCCTGAGCAAACTGGAAGATCAACTTCACGCCCTGCTGAAAACCCTGAATGGGCTTCCCATGCAGGACATGGCCAACAACCTCAACAGCAATCTTAAACACCTGTCCGGCGTGACCGGCCGCATCGAAAACCTGCTGGATGACCCCGCTCTCAATGCGCTGCCCCAGCAGATTTCCGACAACCTGAATGCGCTGGAAAGCACCCTGCAGGGCTGGCAGGCTGGCGGCGATGGCTACCGGGAACTGCAAGGCACCCTGCAGAAACTCAATCGACTGCTGGATGACGCCGAGCCATTACTCGACACCTTGAATGAACAGCCCAACGCGCTGATCTTCCAGCGCCACCCGGCCACCGACACCCAACCCCGAGGTGCACAATGATCCGCCTGTTAGCCATCGCCGCCCTTCTCGCCGGCCTGTGGGGCTGTAGCCACGCCCCCGCCACGTCACCGCCGGGCTACCTGCTGCCGTCTGCCACCGGGGCCGCGCATTCACCGCTAACCATCAAGGTACAGCTGGCCAGTTACCTGAACCGGGGCGGCATTGTCATGCAACTCAGTGACAGCGAGATACAGGTGGGCCGCCACCATCGCTGGGCCGAACCGCTGGCCACGCAATTACAACGCTCCCTGGAAACCCGCATGCCCAGCGGAGACAACAAGACGCTCACCGTGGAGCTGACCCGCTTTCAGGGCCTGCAAGGCAAAGACAGGGATTCCGCCGTCATCACCGGCCGCTGGGCACTGACTGGAAACAACGGAGAGATCGCCCAGGGGCGCATTCAGTGGGAAGCCGCGCTGGACAACGGCGGCTATGCGAATCTGGTAAGAACGCTGGATCAGGGTTGGCAGGCAGTGGCGGCAGAAATTGCCACCGCCATGGATTGAATCGTGGGAGCGAGCCTGGAGCCCACAACCAACCCCTCGAAGGGGCCTGCTTTGTAGGTCGACTTAGGGCGTAGCCGTAAGCCGACATCCCGCTGAACCGTAGCGGTAACGCTTTATGTCAGATTACGCCTTCAGGCTAATCAGACCTACAGGGAGGCGGTATCGCATCGCACGCGCCCAAACAACTCGCTTACGGCACGCTCTTATCTGGCAACGGCAGGGCAGGCAGATTGCCTTCCAGCTGAGCCATACGGCGATCAAACGCAGACATGGCCTTGCTGGAATCGCCCAGCGCCCGGTACAGGCGCGCCAGTTCCGCCAGCGCCGTGGCACTCTGGCTGGAGTTGGCCGCCGCCTCGAAAAAGCCCTGCGCCTTGCCCCACAGACGCGCTTTCAGCGCAACACGGCCAGCGGTGATCAACACCGCCGCATTGCCCGGTCGTTCTACCAGCCACTTTTCCAGCACCTGCAGCAGGTCGTCCGGGGGAATATCGTCGATGGCTTCCAGCACCGGCGGC
>NZ_LWEZ01001020.1:0-604 GCF_001634945.1 Alcanivorax sp. HI0044 | reverse complement strand
GAAGATATGCGCAACCAGATGGTGTTTGTCATTCGCCAGGGCATCTTCCAGATTCTCAAGATTCAGGCGATCTCGGCGCTGGTGATCATGGTGGCCGGCGCGCAGATCTTTAACGCTTTGGGCATTTCGGAACTGTATCTGCCGTTGCTCAAGGTGCAGCTAATCGCCACCGCCCTGCAGGTTGTCTTCCTGGCCATCATCAACGTGTTCTGTTATCTGGATCAGCGCCGCATGCTGGTGCTGCTGACCGCGTTGTTCTTTGTGCTTAATGTGATTTTTACCGGCATCAGCCTGTACCTGGGGCCCCAGTTCTTTGGCTTCGGTTTCCTGCTGGCGTTGGCGGTGTGTGTGCTGCTCGGCCTGTGGCTGGTCAGTCGCAAAATGGCAGAACTGGAATATTCCACCTTTATGCTTAATTGACAGGTACAGTGTCGGATTACGCCTTTCAGGCTAATTCGACCTTGTGTCTCTCCGGCGGAAGGATTTGCTACCCTTCCGCCACTGCTGGCGGGCAACCCGTATTCGACCTGAGGCCCTGAGCCTGTGATGTAGATAGGTCCCGCCAGCATTTCTCTCAAAACTTGAACGGTATCCGAGCCCTTCG
>NZ_LWEZ01001019.1:0-251 GCF_001634945.1 Alcanivorax sp. HI0044 | reverse complement strand
CCAGAACCCGGACCTGAAAGGCATTCGCGCCTCCACCGTCCGCGCGCTGATCTACAATCGCCGCCAGATCGACGACGCCTTCCGTAACAACCCGGTCAACACAGACCTGTTCATGCAGCTGTTGCGCAGCCCCCATGCCCTGTTCTCCCAGCTGCGCCGCATGAAACGCTACGGCATCCTGGGCAAGTACCTTCCGGAATTCGGCGGCATCATCGGCATGATGCAGTACGACCTCTTCCATATTTACACCG
>NZ_LWEZ01001018.1:0-613 GCF_001634945.1 Alcanivorax sp. HI0044 | reverse complement strand
CGTTGTTGTGTGCAAGTTCATGTCTTGCTGCCATATTGCGCCGCTGTGCTGGGTAGCAGCACCGCAGGAGGTGGCAATAAATCGTCATAAAGTGACAGGTTAAACAGTGTGTTTCAGAGTAAGCTGGGTGGCATCCAGCGGGAGCGAGGGCGGTAGTGAAAAATGTGATGGTGGAGGAACACGGGGTATCCATGGTTGAACGGCTGCGTCCGGCCATTCACCCCACCTATAGCCGGTTGCTGTGTGCTCACCTCCATGGGCAGGGGTTTACCGATGCGGATATTTTTGCCGGCACCCGGCTGGAATGGCAGCAGCTGCTCAGCGAACACCGCTACCTCAGCCAGGAACAACTGACGCGGCTGATTCGCCGAGCCGTGGCGTTAACTGGCCAGCCCTGGATCGGGCTGCATATTGCCAATGCCACCTCGGTGTCAGCCCATGGTGCGCTCGGGTATGCCGTGGTTTCCGCCGCCGATCTGCGTGCTATGCATCAGGTGATTGCGCGTTTCGCCTCGATTCGCCTGCAGCTGACGGACCTGGCGTTTGTCGAGGAAGGCGGCGAGGGTCGCCTTATCATCACCGAGAGGCAGCCATTGGGCGAGGCCCGTGAGTT
>NZ_LWEZ01001017.1:0-590 GCF_001634945.1 Alcanivorax sp. HI0044 | reverse complement strand
CGCGGCCCGGTGTTATTCACGTACAACACAAAGGTACCGTGATTGCCCGGCGCCACAGACAAGCTGCGTACCGGCGAGGCCTCCGGCCCCGGCCCTTCACCCGGAGCGCTACCGTTAACCGGCTGATCATTAGTGAGATCCACACTGTTGGTGACAATGCTGATGAGCGTATCGGTCACCGCATTGCGGACCTGGGGATCGGTGATTGAACTGGCAACCTTGGTGACCTGGAAAGGGCCGCCCAGTGCATTGGGAGGCAGGATTGCCTGCAGGACAACCCGCACACCGCACACACCATTTCCGGCATCACGCACAAAACGGGCCGGACATTGGCCGCCTTGATCGGCCAACGGGATCGGGCCTGTGTCAGGCACGCCGTTGCCATCACTATCCACCAACGGAGTAGCGCCATCCGCCTTGAGTAACTGGAAGACGGTGCCCTGGGGGAAGGGGTCGCTTAGTGCCGCCCCGGAACGGTCGTTGGCAGCATCGATAGTGATATCGAAACGGTCTTCGCCATCGCCAGTATTCCAGATCACGTTGTTGAACAGCACAGTGCCACCCTGGCCGGCGCTGGCAATCTCGACACG